>CAIKYE010000200.1 GCA_903831585.1 uncultured Micrococcales bacterium
ACCGAAGACTTTCGTTCTCAATACGTTGAATCGGGCAGACTTCCGTTGAGGCGAGCATCTCAGCCCGAAGAAATCGCCGAAGCGGTTTCATTTCTCAGCGGTAGATCGAACACCTACATAACTGGTCAAACCATCACTATCGATGGCGGCCTTACGGCAACTTTCTAACCATGCCTAACCCTGAGATTCTAAAGACGCTCGATGGCCTCGGCTTCGCCGAGTCGCTTAGATGGCGAGGCGAAGAACTTTGGTTCAGTGACATGTTCCGTGGCGCTGTGATTGCTTGGAATCCATACGGGGTTTCGACGGTGAAGCTCTCTCAGGCCGATGGTGGTCCTGAGATGCCGGGTGGCCTTGGTTGGACACCCGAAGGTGAACTGCTGGTTGTCGACTGCTTGAAACGTCTGGTGCTCAAACTTGATCGCAACAATGCGCTTTCGGTTTTCACCGATCTGTCAGGTCTAACTGACTATCCCCTAAACGACATGCATGTCGATGCAGATGGATCGGCTTGGGTTGGCGGCTACGGTTTCGATCCCGAGACCGAAAGCCCTGTTACTTCGGCGCTCTATCGAGTATCGCCTACCGGCGAAGTGAGCCTTACGCCGAAGAGTTTTGTGTTTCCGAACGGTTGCGAAAGACAAAGCGGCTTGCTGGCGGTTGCCGAGACGTTTGCAGACAGAATCAGTTTTATCGATGATGAAGCCCGGGTCGTCAAGTCTTTTGCTTGTTCGCCTGGTTCTGGGCCCG
Source organism: uncultured Micrococcales bacterium (assembly GCA_903831585.1). Lineage (GTDB taxonomy): Bacteria > Actinomycetota > Actinomycetes > Actinomycetales > Microbacteriaceae > Rhodoluna. The sequence continues at coordinate 751 of CAIKYE010000200.1, forward strand.
ATGGGTTGTCTTTTGGTGCAGATGCCAGCCTCTATGTCGCCATGGCGTTCAAGGGTGAAATTCAGAAGTTCAATTCGACCGGCGAATCACAAGAACTCGTGAAACTGGAGACGCAAGAAAACCAAGCCGGAGGGCCAAAGGGAATCTTTGACTGTGCGGTGCGCGCTAGCAATTCGACGATTGCGTTTAGCAGCGCCTGTCTCGATGAAGATTATGCAAAGGTCAACGACACCGGGTCGATTACCATCGCTAGTCTTCGCTAGACGCTGAATCTACCGAGAAGGCTTCGTCAAACGAACGCTCTGGGCTCTTCCACATCAGACTCTTGATGAAACCAACTGCCTCGGCCGCGCCGTGAAGTCGATCCATACCGGCGTCTTCCCACTCAACTGAGATTGGCCCGTTGTATCCAATTGTTCTAAGCGCCCTAAAGCTTGATTCCCAGTCGACATCACCGCGGCCGGTTGAAACGAAAGACCAGCCTCTTCTCGGATCTGCCCAGCCAAGGTGTGAACCCATGCGTCCACGACGTCCATCGTTTCTAAACACACGAGTGTCTTTGCAGTCGACGTGATAAATGCGATCGGCAAAATCGAGAATGAAATTCACCGGATCAATGTCTTGCCAAATCATGTGACTCGGATCCCAGTTGAGACCGAATGCTTTTCTGTTGTCGATTGCATCGAGAGCGATGCGAGTGGTGTGGTAGTCGTAGGCAATCTCAGATGGGTGTACCTCGAGAGCAAAGCGCACGCCTTCGCTGTCAAACACATCCATGATTGGATTCCAGCGTTTCGCAAAGTCTTCATAGCCCTGGTCAATCACCGATTGCGAAACCGGCGGAAACATTGCAACATACTGCCAAATCGATGAACCGGTGAACCCAACAACAGTGTCGACTCCGAGCTTTCTGGCTGCGATAGCGGTTAGCTTCATCTCTTCGGCAGCGCGCTGACGCACTCCCTCTTGTTCGCCGTCTCCCCAAACCGCCGGTCTAACGATTCCACGGTGTCGAAAGTCGATTGGATTGTCGCAAACGGCTTGACCGGTGAGGTGGTTAGAGATGGCCCAGGTCTGCAGACCATTTCTCTTCAGAATTTCTTGTCTCTCAGCCAGGTACTTTGGCTCTTCGGCTGCGCGCCAGACATCCAGGTGCTCTGCGCTGCAGGCAATCTCTAAACCGTCATAACCCCAACTCGACGCCAAGCCGGCGACTTCGCTCAGGCTCAGATCGGCCCACTGGCCTGTGAACAGCGTTATTGGTTGGCTCACTTGTGACCTCCGGGTTCGGCGTTGATTTAGAAAAACCTTAGCAAACGAGTCGCGAGCCGGTCATCGCCATGGCTCACTTGAAGTTCTCTGGGTCAAATACTTTGCCAGGGTTCAAAATGTTTTTTGGGTCAAAGAGTTTCTTGATTTCCCACTGCAGCTTCCACTGTGCCTGACCCAACTCATCAACCAGCCACTGACGCTTCAGCAAGCCAACGCCGTGCTCGCCGGTGAGAGTGCCACCCAAGGCAATGGCCTTGCGAAAAATTGCATCTGCAGCACTCCAAATGTGCTGCGGAACCTCTTCGCCTTGATAAATGAAATTGGGGTGAAGGTTTCCATCGCCGGCATGCGCCACCGTTGGAATTTCGATACCGAACTGCGACTCAATGCTCCGGATTGCCTGCAGCATCTCGCCAAGTTTAGAAATCGGCACGGCAACATCTTCGATAAGCACTTTGCCCTTTACTTCGAGCGAAGGCAGCATCGCGCGTCTAAAACTCAGCAGCTCTTCACCGCGCTCTTCAACCTGCACCTCAAGACCGAGACCTCTCCAAACATCAGCAATTTGCTCTGCGAGACTCGCTGAGCCAGCCCCGTCAGTTTGTGCAATCAACATGTTGAATCCAGATTCAACCGAAGTCATATTCAGGTGTTCAGAAATGTAGCGCGAGCAGGGTTCATCGATTAACTCAAAGATGCTCGGCTGTAATCCCTGACGAATTGTTTCTTGAACCGCTTTGGCGGCTAGCACGATATCTTTCGCTTTAGCGCTGAGAGTTGTTACCGGATGTGGATCGACTGGCTTAAGCGATACCTTCGCCTCGGTGATGACCCCGAGTGTTCCCTCGCTACCAACAAGAAGTCCAACCAGGTCGAATCCGGTGACACCCTTTACCGTTTCGTGCCCGAGACTCATCACTTCGCCGTCTGCCATGACCACGGTTAGTTGCCTTACTGCCTCTCGGGTGACACCATATTTTGCGCAAAGCAGGCCGCCGGCGTTAGTCGCGATGTTTCCGCCCACGGTTGACCAGACTCGACTCGCAGGATCTGGTGTAAACCAGAGACCGAGTTTTTGCGCGGCGAGGTTTAGGTCTTGGTTTATCACGCCGGCTTGCACCTGTGCCCAGCGATTCTCGACCGAGATTTCGAGTATCTGGTTCATTTTGGCCAGCGAGAGAACAATCTCGCCGGAGCTACCAATTGCTCCGCCGGCTAGCCCGCTTCCGCCACCACGCACCACAACCGGGGTGTGGGTCTGGTTGGCAATTTTCATGACTGCCACGACGTCTTGAGTGCTCTTGGCCTCGACAACGCAGATTGGGGCGAACTCACTGGTTTTCCCAGAGCGATCTGATCTTGCCTCGGCAAGACTCTTTGGGTCTATGAGCACGGCCGAACCGAGGGCATCGGTGAGTTGGCTAAGAACTGCACCGGGTTCTTCGGGTCTACTGGTCACAGAGAATCCTTCGCAAAGTTATGCCAAGAATAACTGTTCGAGCCAAAGCAACCAACCACTAACTTTCTAGCTTCGACGAACGCCTTTGAATCCGAAATTGTGTCAGCACTAGGCTTTTGACACTGGCAATTGTTCTTACTGAATAGAAAGGTGAGCCATGAAACTTATGCGAATTGGGCAACCAGGTAAAGAGCGCCCAGCTGTTGCAGTTGATGACGAGAACTACGTCGACATCTCTGACCTCGTGAGTGATTTTGATACCGACTTCTTTCAGAACGAAAAGTGGCTAGACATAAAGACCGAGGTTGCCAATCGCGTTGCAGCCAGAAACTTTAGTCAAGTTGCTGGCAAGAGAATCGGTGCTCCGTTTGCGCGGCCACATCAAATAATCTGCATTGGTTTGAATTACGCGGACCACGCAAAGGAATCGGGTGCCGAGGTTCCGCCAGAGCCCATCATCTTTACAAAAGCACCAAACACATTAATTGGTCCCGACGACGACGTGATTATTCCAAAGGACTCAGTCAAGTGCGACTGGGAAGTCGAACTGGGGATTGTGATTGGAAAACAGGCAAAGTATTTAGCAAGCCCAGCCGAAGCCGAGGCACACATCGCCGGATACGTTTTATGCAATGACGTTAGCGAAAGAGAATTTCAACTTGAACGCCAAGGCCAGTGGTCGAAGGGAAAGAGCTGCGAAACTTTCAACCCAGCCGGGCCCTGGTTGGTAACTCGCGACGAACTGAGTGACGTTTCAGATTTGAAGATGTCGCTCAACGTGAACGGGCAAGTGAGACAGAACAGCACAACGGCCCAAATGGTTTTCAAACCAGACTTTTTGGTCTACTACCTGAGCCAGTTCATGGTTCTAGAACCCGGCGACCTCATCAACACCGGAACACCGCCGGGTGTTGGCCTCGGTCTAAAGCCGCCGGTGTTCTTGCAAGATGGCGATCTAATGGAACTCGCAATAGAAGGACTTGGCCGCCAGGCTCAGCGGGCGGTTGCCTACCGGGCCAACTAGGCCCTGCTGCTTACTTGCCAACAAATTGCTGCTGCTTGAACCAGCTGTATGCGGCGATAGTCCATCCCTGAAGCAGTTGCGGTGGTTGGCAGATTCGATTCGAGGTGCCTAATTGGGCGTCTCGCACATCAATAACAAACCGGCTAACTCCGAGTTTCTCACTTTCGTCTGAGCGAAACAGTTCGGGGTAAGCACCAACGCTTTCGATTGCTCGAATCGTTTTGCTGGCAACCTCGGCAGCTTCGGTCTTTGCATCGTGTTTGAGCAGTCCCCGAACGATCAGTGCCGTATCCATTGGCCAACTGCTTCCGGTGTGATACCCACCAGGACGATATCTCGGATTCGATTTTCCAAGTGTTCGAATTCCGTTCGGCCCAAGAATTTCTGCGTCGGTGACAGAGTCGGCAAGTTGTGTCACAAAAGCCTTAGCCTCGGGAACGGCAAGAATTTCGGAGTCGAGCAAACGCCACTGGTTGCTCGCAATTGCATCTAGCATCACTTCCTTTTCGTCAATCAAGCCGAGACCCATAGCAAACCTGTCGCCGAGCCACCACGAGTCAAGCAAGTTTTGCCGCACCTGCTGTGCCGTAGATGCAAATTCACTAGGCGTGATCTTCCAGTGGTGGCTCGAAAGTTTTGCCAGCCGTGACGCTGCCAGGAGGGCTTCGAAGGTTTGTGCGATGGTCTCCGCTGAAACAGTTCCCGGGCTTGTTGCGACTCTTCCGTCATGAGTTAGATAAGAATCGCCAGAGTCTTTCCAAACTTGATTGAGAATGCCCTTTGGGTTTGCGCGCTTGCTGCGCACATATCCATTGTCATTTTCTAATCTGCTGAATATCCAGGTTGCCGCTAGCTCAGCGCGCTCAGAAAGCGATTGACCACCGATTTGTCGGTCGAGAATTGAAGCATAATTTTGAGTGATCTCATCTAGTGCAATGAGCCAAAGAAGTGTTGCGTCGACAGAGCCGTAGTAGGGAAACTGCCAGCCACTCTCGGCGGCAATTCGCGCGGCCTGGGGGTCATCCAAGTCTCGAACTTCGTGAGCAATTCGACCGGGCTCCTCTTCGCTAACCGGGTTGAACGCTTGGCCCTGAAATGCCGCCAGGGCGCATACGGTGTTGATTTGCAAGTTGGCGTTCTGCTGCCTTAGAAGTGACGAGATTATGAGCGAATCGCGCCCAAACAGGCAATGAAAGAGCTTCTGCTCGGCAACGTCTTCATGGTGATCAAAGGTGCCCGAGGCAAACGGCACATGAAACCCTGCGACCATTCCGCTCGAAAGAGCCAAAGCGGTTTCGATGCTTGGCCTGGTGCCGGGGTCAAAAATTCGGTCATCTAGGCTCAAGATTTCTTCGGCCGAGAGTATCTTGTCGCCGGCCAGCAGATCGGCCTTGGGAATCGTCATTCAGCCACCTCGCCGTGTTTGCCCTGCTGTTCAAATTACTGCATAAGGTATGACTAATGAAAATCTGATGAGAAGTTTGGAGTCGATGTCGATGCAAAGAGTGCCATCTGGACAGCTTCAAGTTGCCAAAGTTGAAGGGAAAGAATTGGGCGTCATTGCTCAGTCGTTCAGCGAGGCCGGCTGGGCCAGTTGCACCGTGCGGCTGCTCAGAACCTTCAGCTGGGATGCCAAAGAGCGAGCCTTTGAATTGGTAGATTTCAAACTCGAAGAGGGTTCTGATCTGATCGCGGTCTGTGGCCCATACGCAACCGCAGACGCAGCCGCATTCAATGTCGATGCAGAAATGGATGTTGGTTTTCCTGAGCGCGAAGACTACGACGGCGTCCTCTATTTGGTTCACGGTCAACCGGCAATTGCGAATGACAGGTATCAAGATGCCGCCGCATGGATTGTGCTATCGGGCAAAGGATTAGACGGCAAAGATCGTTTTGTTTCTCTAGCTCTAGAGAAGAGCAATACGCAACTTGTGCACATGAGTGTTGAAGATCAGCAGTTGAACATTTCACTGATTTTGCCGAAACAGATTTACCCAATCTCGGCATGCAGCGAATTAATCGATCTGCCGCAGATGCAAATTCGTACTGGTCTTGGTGACATCGAGTCTGCGCATGCCGTGCTGCGAGAAATGATTTTGCAAGCTATTCCAACTCGGGCGAGAAATTACTCTGCGCCACTGATTGTTGACACCTGGGGCTTTGGCACAAACGTCAACCAAGCACTGGTGTCTTCGGTGGCCAACACTGCGAAAGATCTAGAACTCGAGGTTCTAACTATCGACAAGGGTTGGGAAAACATTGTCGGAGACTGGAGACCCGGGCCTCACTTTGAAGACGGAATGCCGGGGCTCGCAGAGATTACCGCGCGCAGCGGCACGCGGCTAGGGCTCTGGGCCTCGCTCGGCAACGCCGACCCGTTGTCTACTGTTGCGATCGAACATCCCGATTGGATAGCGAGTTGGCGCGGTAAGCCCCAGGTTGTCTCACACAGAACCAGCTCGCTTTGCATGGGCCACGGCCCAGTAATTGAATATTTGGCAGGGCAACTCGCCAATCTCGCGAACAACGGACTCACCTGGTTGCTGCACGACTTCGAAACCATAAGTCGTTGCGATAGCGATATTCACGATCACCCGCAGGGTCTCGGTGAAGACTGGGCGGTGCGTGGATGGTATCGCCTATTGGCTGAATTTCGAGAGAACTTTTCTGACGTGTGGATTGAAAACTGTTGGAACGGTGGTCGCCCGCTAGATCTTCAAATGGTTGCACACCACGACACCACTATTGGAGACGACTTCTGTGATGTTCGACACAATGCGGTTGCCAAAGTAGGCCTCGGAAGATACCTGCCGGCACACTGGTGCTCGAGTTATATGTCAGATCAAAACTCGCTGACCCTGAGATCGCAGTTAGCAATCTATGCCGTTGGTGGGCCATGGATTCTGATGGGTGACATTCCAAACTGGTCAGCTGAAAAATTGAGTCTCGCAAAGCGAGTCATGAGTGTTTATCGCTCGTGGAGGTTGATGTTTCCAAACGGTTCGGTTCGTTGGGCGCAGCTTTCCGGCTGGCAGGCAGATTCCAGATGGAGGGCAGATCAAGAGGTTTTGGCGATTTCGTTCGTGCACGAATCTGGCAGTGAGCTAATGGCTTGTGTCGTGACTCAGCAACTCGAAAACCCAGAGTTTCGTTGGCATCCCGTTCTCAAAGGCGCGCTCAGAATCACAGATGAATTCACGGGTGAGTCACGAGATTACGACGAGAGCGAAGTTGTTGCCGGAATTGCTATTTCAGGTACTACGGCCGAGGGACACCTGTTTAGTGCGGTGGCGATTTAGCCATCGCCGCTCTTCTATGGAGCGCTCGGCCTTCCAGCGTAAGGGAACATTTCACCCCAGCGAATTGGCACAATTCGCACGGTTCGGGCAGGGTTAGGCGCTTCCATCATCAGACCACCGCCGACAAACACCACAACGTGATACTTGTCACCATCAAAGGCTGACTCCTCTGAATACCAGAGCAGATCGCCAACCTGCATCTGGTTGAGCGGCACCAGCTTGCGAGCCTGCGCCATGGTTCTGAACTGGTTGGTCGCAGAGTGGGTGCCAATATAAATGCCAGCGGCAGCGTATCCGGCCTTCATCAAACCGGAGCAGTCCCAAACGTTAGGGCCGATGCCGCCGAGCACATATCTCTCGCCAATTTGCTGACGCATAAATTCGAGAGCGGTGCTGACCTTCGCCGCGTTCGGTGCACCGACCGTATACAACTCGGGAGCATCCATCTTTGCGCTACCGGCAGCCTGGCGTCTTTCGGCCGCTAGACCCTCTGCGCGTTGACGCTCGAGTTCGGCAGAAGTGTTTTGCAAACTCGCAAGCTGCGCATAGAAAGTTTTGTTGAGCGAAACGTTTTCGTCGACTAGCGACTGCGCGGTGTTTGCTGCGGTCTGCGCGCTGTCATAAGCGGTCTGCGCAACTTGCTTCTTTGCTGCTAGTTCGATCTTGGCTGCAGACAACTCATTGGCAAGTGACTGCGCATACTTTTGTTTTGCAATCGAACGCAAGTAAATGGTGTTGCTACTCTGGGCAATTTTGTCTTGCGCTCCGAGTTGGTAAAGCAAGTCGCTGGCCTTGCTAGAGTTCAAAAACAAATTTAGCGAGGTGCCGGCTGTGCCGCTTCGATACATTTGCCCGGCAATTTGCCCGAGCTGCTGCATCGCCTGGTTTGCCTGGGCCATGGCGGCATCCGCCTGCGCTTGCAAAGCGGCTACCTGAGCGGCTTTCTGATCGTAGGCATCTTTCGCAATGCTGTATGCCTCGCCCTTTATCTGCGCTACTCGCTCGGCGGCATCGGCTTTGGTGCCGAGTTCGATGATGATC
>CAIKYE010000201.1 GCA_903831585.1 uncultured Micrococcales bacterium
CGGCAAGACCGTTTTCGAGCTGCGAGCGTAACAGCGAATGTCGGTAAAGACCCAGAGCTTTGCGGCCTCGAACGTAGGGCGAGTTCGCAAGAGCAACCAAGACTCTGGTTATGCCGGCTATAACTTTTTCTTTGTGGCCGACGGCATGGGTGGTCACGCCGGTGGCGACATCGCCTCGGCAATAATCGCGCAGGGAGTCGCAAGTGCAGATCGCGAATATGAAGACACCGACCAGGCGCAAGCCTCGGTAATCGAAGCGCTGCTGGCGGCCAATGAGAAACTGGCAACCACGGTGGTTGAACACCCCGAGCTAAAGGGAATGGGAACCACCTTCTCTGGGATTGTCTTCACCGGCGACCTGGTAACCGTGACCCACATCGGTGACTCACGTGTCTACATGGTCAGCGAGGGCAAGGTTTCGCAGGTAACCACAGATCACACCTTCGTGCAGCGCTTGGTCGAGACCGGTCGAATTACGGCAGAAGAAGCTCTGACGCATCCGCGCAGAAGTGTTCTGATGCGAGTGCTCGGTGACGTTGAGATTTCGCCCGAGGTTGACACAGAAACTTTCAAAGCCGCAGCTGGCGATCGCTGGATGCTTTGCAGCGATGGGCTTTGTGGAGTCGTGCCAGACGCAATCATCAATAACGTTCTGCTGAATAAGTCGGTAGACGCAGAAGAGGCTGCCGCGCTCTTGGTCTATGAGGCTCTCGAGCACGGAGCCCCAGACAACGTAACCGTCGTCGTGGTCGACGTGCTTTCGGCAGCCACGCAAAGTGAATACGTTACGCAACCGACGTTTGTTGGTTCAGCCGAAAACGAAGTGGTAATCACCAACCGTCGTGGCAGTCGCTTGGTTGAAATCTTTAATCCGAGAATCATTCGCGACCTGCTTGTTCGACAGCCAAACGAAGAGGTCTTTGCCGTCGAGACCGAAGAGTTTCTTGAACGCCTAATGAAAGAGACAAAGAGCAAAGTTCGTTGGCGCAGAATTCGCGGACTCACAATAATCATCAGTTTGATTGTGCTTGCAGGTTTTGTAGCAAACGCTGCCTATAACTACACGCAGACACGTTTCTTCATTGCAGAAGATAACGGCTACGTTGTGATCTACCAGGGCATTCGCGAGTCTTTCGGCCCGCTCGTCTTCAGTCGCGAATATGAACGCACCGAACTTCTGGTCGACAGTTTGAACACCTACCAGCAGCAATTGGTAGAGAGATCAATCAGCGGCGACAGCTTGATAGACATCAAGAACAAACTGGCGACTTTACTAGAGGTGGGCAAATGACATCTGCCAACACAAGCACTGTCGCGATTGACATTCAGAAAATCGCCCGTGTCACGCCCCGCAAGCGAAACATTGAGATTTGGTTGCTGTTTTTTGCTTTCGGAATCAACGCTTTCGAATTAGCGCAGATTCAACTCTCGACCATCGAGATTCTGACTTTTGACATTCTCACCTACTGGGCGCCGCTTGCGATTGCTGCCACAGTGTTGCACTTCATTCTTCGTTTCAGAGCAAGCGAAGCTGACGCATTGATTTTGCCGGCCGTAGTTCTGCTAAACGGCCTAGGCATCGCAGAGATTTACCGTCTCGACTTGGCCACTGTGGCTGCCGGCGGCACAGAGGTCTTTGCCTTCAGACAGGTGATTTGGACGGTCGTTGCCATCGCCGCCGCGAGCGCGGTTGTGTTGTTCGTTCGTTCGCACCTGTTTCTTCGCCGCTACGTATACATCTCTATGGTTATCGGTCTCGTGCTGCTCATCTCGCCCGCCCTGCCCTTCATTGGCACCAGCATCAACGGCGCCCAGCTCTGGATCTCTATCGCTGGGCTCACCTTTCAGCCTGGCGAGCTAGCCAAGATTGCTCTCACTATCTTCTTCGCCGGCTACCTGGTGACCCGAAGAGACTCGCTCGCAGTGGTTGGCCGCCGTTTTGTTGGCATTCAGCTGCCCCGAGCCCGCGAACTAGGCCCAATTCTGGCAATCTGGGCGGTTAGCCTGCTCGTGCTGGTGAGCCAGCGCGACCTCGGCACATCGCTGCTCTATTTCGGGCTCTTCTTGGTCATGATCTATGTGGCCACCGGCAGAGCAATCTACGTTGTGGTTGGCCTCGGCATGTTCGCCTCGGGCGCTCTGCTTGCCAGTCGAATCATGGATTACGTTGGCGGACGATTCGACTCTTGGTTGAACCCGTTCGACCCAAAGTTCTATGACGCCGCTGGTGGAAGCTACCAGCTGGTGCAGGGTCTTTTTGGGCTAGCTCACGGCAGCGTCCTCGGCACCGGTCTCGGCGGTGGAGTTCCACAATTGGTGCCGCTGGCAGAGAGCGACTTCATCATCGCCTCTCTCGGCGAAGAGTTGGGCCTGGCCGGCATGTTTGCGATTCTCGCTCTCTACCTTCTGATTGTTTCTCGCGGACTTCGAGTTGCGTTTAATCACAATGACGACTTCAGTAAGTTGCTAACTCTTGGTCTGAGTTTCGTAATTGCCTTGCAAACTTTTATCGTTATCGGTGGCGTAACCCGAGTTGTTCCGCTGACCGGTCTAACCACACCGTTTCTTGCCGCCGGTGGCTCGTCTCTTCTTGCCAACTGGATCATCATCGGCTTGCTGCTGAGAATCTCTGACACCGCCGATTCACGTGAGCGAAGCGGGGTGAGTTCCTTTTGAACCGCGAACTCAAGCGCGTCGTTTTCGTGATCATGGCGATGTTCGTCTCGCTATTAGTTTCTTCATCGACAATTCAGGTGCTCGCAGCTGATGAACTCGGACGAGACCCACGCAACGTTCGCTCGGTTTATGACGCATACAAAACGCAGCGCGGTGCGATTCTGATTGACGGAACTCCAATTGCATATTCAGAAGCGTCAGATGACAACTTTCGTTTCTTGCGCATCTATGAAAATCCGATGTATTCGGCCATAACCGGTTTCTTTAGTTTCTACCAGGGTGCCACCGGACTTGAGTCTTCGATGAACAGTTTTCTCACCGGCAAGAATTCATCGCAGTTCTTCGAACAGGTCAACGCGCTTCTAAGTGGCAACCCGGTCACCGGTGCGTCGGTTGAACTCACAATTGATCCGGTTGTGCAAAAGGCTGCCTGGGATGCGCTCGGCAAACTCAAGGGCGCCGTCGTTGCACTTGATCCCAAGACCGGCAACATAATCGCAATGGTTTCGAAGCCGGGCTTCGACGCTAACCGGCTGGCCGTGCACGACGGCATAACTTCTGGCAACAACTATGCCGAGTTGCTAGCCGACACGAGCAGCCCGCTGGTCAATAAGGCCATCAGTGGCACGCTCTATGCGCCGGGCTCGGTCTTCAAGATTTTGGTCGCCGCCGCAGCTATCGAGAGTGGCAAGTACACGGCCGAGTCGACCTTGCCAAACCCCGTGAAATACAAGCTGCCGGGCACCAACACCTTCATTCAGAACAGCGGCGAGGGCAAGTGCGGCGGCAAGGCCACGGTGTCAATTGCCGATGCACTGCGATTCTCTTGCAACATTCCGTTTGCTCAGCTCGGAGTCGAATTGGGTCAAGAGGCCATTCGCGATCAGGCCGAGAAGTTTGGTTTCGGCAAGACCGTCGAAATTCCACTTCGTTCGACAGCAAGCGTGTATCCAGAAAACATGGATGATGCTCAGACGGCAATGTCTTCTTTTGGTCAGTTCGATGTTCGAGTGACACCCTTGCAGATCGCAATGATGAGCGCAGCGATTGCCAACAAGGGCAAAATCATGAAGCCGAATCTGATTGAGAATGTGGTCTCGGCAAATCTTTCGTCTCTGTTTGCTCCTTCGCCGCAGGAATATGCCTCACCAATTTCTGAGAGCACCGCGTCTGCGGTTCGCAATATGATGATTGATGCGGTCGCACGTGGAGTTAGTTCAAACGCCAGCATCAAGGGAATCACGGTTGCCGGAAAAACCGGTACCGCACAAAATGGCAAGGGCGAGCCTTACACGCTCTGGTTTACCGGATTCGCACCGGCAGAAAACCCACAGGTTGTTGTTGCCGTAGTGATTGAAGACGGCGGCGGTCAGGGTCAAGGCGGTCGCGGTAACACCCTTGCAGCACCGATAGCCAAAAAAGTTATTCAGGCGGTGTTGCGAAAGTGAAACCTGAGGTAGGCCAGAGTTATGGCGGTCGATACAAACTAATCTCTCGCATCGCAATCGGTGGCATGGGTGAAGTTTGGCAAGCAAAGGACGAAGTCATTCTTCGCGATGTTGCAATCAAGATTTTGAAACCCGAGTATCTAAGCGACCCGAACTTTCTCGAACGTTTCAGAACCGAGGCTCGGCACGCAGCCCGCGTGAATCACGAGGGCATTGCAAACGTATTCGACTACGGTGAAGACTCTGGAAGCGCCTTCTTGGTTATGGAGCTTGTGCCCGGCGATTCGCTCGCCAAGATTCTCGAGCGCGACAAGAGCCTGCCGACCGACAGAGTCTTGGACATCGTTGCCCAAACGGCTCGCGCACTTTTTGCCGCTCACGAAGAGGGCATGGTGCACCGAGATGTGAAGCCAGGTAACCTGCTGATCACTCCAGAGGGCCACGTGAAGATCACCGACTTTGGCATCGCCAGAGTTGCGGATCAGGTCTCGCTAACCGCAACCGGTCAGGTGATGGGAACCGTTCAGTACTTGGCACCCGAACAGGCAACCGGCAAGCCGGCTAGCCCGTCAACCGACATCTACAGCCTTGGCATCGTCGCCTACGAAGCCCTCGCCGGCAAGCGCCCGTTCACCGGTGACTCGCAGATGGCCATTGCTATGGCCCAGATCAACGATGCTCCACCTGCGCTGCCTAGCAACATCGACCCCCGCGTGCAGGCCCTGATTCTGGGCTGCCTAGCCAAGAAGCCGGGCCAACGCCCTGAGACCGCGATGGTTCTAGCCCAGCGAGCAGAATCACTTATGAGTTACTCGCCCACCCGAGCCGTAACCACCAAGGTCATCACCCAGGCCAACCTTTCAGACCGAACCACCCTGATTCCAACCTTTGAAGAGCCGAAGCCCAAACAACCGATTGTTTGGCCATGGATTGCGGTTATCGGTTTGGTGTTGATCTCGGGAATTGCGATTGTGGCTGCCATGGTGATTGGGGCGGTCAGACAGGAACCCGAGCCGACCTTCACGCCCATTACCCCAAGCGCTTCGCCAAGCCAGACTGCTTCACCATCGGCAACCACAGTGGTGGTTCTGTCTTCAGACGTGGTTGGCTTACCGCTTTCTGAGGTGACCCTCAAACTAGAAGCTCTAGGGCTTTTTGTCGAGGCGGTTGCCGGTGAAACTGTTGATTCTCTCGATCCGAAGGTGAACAGCGTTTATGACGCAGCGCCGCTTGGCAAAATGCCAACCGGAACAACTGTTCGTCTGCTTTACTACACACCTTCGTCACAACCGACACCGAGCCCTACTCAGGGTCAATAACTAAAATAGAACGAACGACTGGGAGAGATTTTGTCTGAGAATAAGCGACTGATTGCTGACCGATATGAAATCGGCAGTCTAATCGGACGCGGCGGAATGGCCGACGTTTACGAAGGCATCGACACCCGACTCGGTCGCACGGTTGCAATCAAGTTGCTAAAGAGCGATCTAGCTAATGACCCGACTTTTGAAGATCGCTTTCGTCAAGAGGCACAGGCCTCGGCTCGCATGGCTCACCCAACCATCGTTAGGGTCTATGACGCAGGTGAAGACATTGAATTAGATTCACGCGGCAACCAGGTTAAGCACCCTTACATCATCATGGAATATGTAAAAGGAAAACTGCTTCGCGATATTCTTCACGAACGTCGACTCTCAATTGAAGAGGCCGTCAACTATGCCAGCGGCGTTCTAACCGCTCTCGAGTTCTCACACAAGGCCGGCGTGATTCACCGCGACATTAAATCAGCCAACGTGATGATTACCGAAAACGATCAGGTCAAGGTCATGGATTTTGGAATCGCGCGCGCGATTTCTGATTCGTCGGCAACCATGGCAAACACCGTTGGCATCATGGGCACAGCACAGTACTTCTCTCCAGAGCAGGCAAAGGGAGAGAACGTTGATGCTCGCACAGATCTCTACTCAACCGGCGTTTTGCTATACGAGATGCTCGCCGGGCGAGCGCCATTCAAGGGGGAGTCGGCCGTATCGGTTGCCTACCAGCACGTTAGTGAACCTCCGACCCCTGCCTCTTCACACAACGATCTCATTAGTTCTGAGCTCGACCAGGTGGTCTTGCACGCCCTAGCTAAAGACAGAAACGAACGTTTTTCTAGCGCCGAAGAGTTTCGCGATCACCTGATTGCAGCTGCCAACGGTTCACCGCTGACCATAAGCAAACCTCTCACCAGCGTGCAAACAACCGTTGCTGAAACAGTCGCCGAGACGGCTGAAGCTAAGCAAGAAGAGCGCACCGGCCTCGATGAATTCGAGGCGCTGCTCGCCGCAGCTAATACTTCGGCGACCACCGTGATGCCAACCCATCCGGTTGAAAAAGAGAACCCGTCTGTCGTTGAAGAGCGAGTCGAGGTTCCGGTAGCCATCCAGCCGGTAGAAGATGTCAGCCTTCCGACCACAAACCCGTTTGCGGCCCTCGGTGTCGACATCAACGCCCCAGAAACCGCACCAACTTCGATTTCTCGTTCTGGTCGACCATCGGCCGGTTTGCTCTGGGGAGTCGGCAGCGGTGTGAGTGTCGTGCTGATCGGGCTTCTGGTTTGGCTTTTTTCATTCGGCGCAAACTTCAACTTCAACATCACGCCTGGTCAAAGCGGCATCGCGGTTACCGACGTTGTTGGCAAGAGCTACACCGAAGCATATGCATCGCTAACTAACTCAAAGCTTTTGGTGGTTAAGGTCTTCCAAGAGAGTGAAACCATTCCGCTCGATCAGGTAATCAGCACCGACCCGATTGCCGGAACCCGTGTTCCAGAAAACACCAGCATCACGGTTGTTGTCTCTTCGGGTGCGCAACTGATTTTGGTGCCAAGCCTTTTGGGCATGACAGAAGAACAGGCCAAGGTCGCACTTGGCAACGCCAAACTAAATATTGGAACAATCACGCAGGCAAACTCAGCTGCAACCGCGCTTGGCCAAGTTACGGCAACAGATCCGCTGGTCAACGCTCAGGTGGCTCCCGGCACAACCGTGAACCTGGTTATTTCAAACGGAAAAGTTTTGGTGCCTGATGTTCGCAACCTGTCAATCAATGACGCCCGTTCGATATTGACAGCGCCAGATGTTTCGCTCACGGTGACCATCACAACCAAGACCACCTGCACCGGCACTCAGGGCACAATCGTTGTCGATCAATCCATCCCAGCGGGTTTGACCAACCAGCTTTCTGCGATTGTTTTGTATGTGGGTTGCAACAACTAAAAGGTTGTTAGAACTTAACCATCGGGCTTAGCGACTTTGCCTTTTCGGCAGCGCCCTTTAACCCGACGCTCTCAAGCCAGTTGCCGAGCATCTGATAACCGCTCTCGGTGAGCACGCTCTCGGGGTGAAACTGCACGCCATAGATTGGCTTGGTCTTATGTTGAACGCCCATGATGATTCCGCCGGCGGTTCTTGCGGTGACCACAAGATCTTCTGGCACCGTCGAATCGACAATGGCGAGCGAGTGGTAGCGGGTGGCCCTGAAGCCGTCTGGAACATCTGTGAACACGAGTGAGCCGTCGTGTTTGACCTGAGAGGTCTTACCGTGCATGAGTTCCTCGGCGCTCGAAACCGTTGCCCCCATGGCCTCGGCAATGGCTTGGTGCCCGAGGCAGACGCCGAAAATCGACTGCCCGGTGACCAGAGCCTGCTTCACGGTCGCGATACTTAGGCCCGCCTCGGCCGGAGTTCCGGGTCCGGGGCTAATCAACACGGCGTCAAAGCCTTCCATGAGTTCTGGCAATTCGGCCTCGGTCACTGCATCGTTTCTGAGCACCACGGTCTCAGCGCCGAGCTGCTGCAAATAGCCGTTGAGCGTATAGACAAAGCTGTCGTAGTTGTCGAGCACCAGAATTTTTGTCATGAGACCTAAAGCCTAACTTGTAGAATTATGGCTATGTCAGACGCAAAAAAGAAATCAACCAAGCCTGTTCGAGCCGAGAAGGTAAAAGACGCAGACGCGCCAAATGCCGTTTGGTTCAAGCCCGTGATGTTTGGCTTCATGCTTCTCGGTTTCATCTGGATCATCACCTATTACGTGACCGAGGCTCAGTATCCTCTAGGTGCGGCGACCAAGCCGATCGACCTACAAAACTGGAACATCTTGATCGGCTTCGGCATTGCCATGGTCGGTTTCATGATGACCACTCGCTGGAAGTAATTAGGCGATTTGGTAGTTGCTGACTTGATTCATCGTCAGAACTATTAGCCCGGCAATCAAAACCAAGAGCCCCAAGCCCTGCAGAGTCTTTTGCTCTGGCTTTCGCGTTGCCGAATAAATTGCAGCTACAGCCGCACCAACCAGCAAGCCACCGATGTGAGCCTGCCACGAAATGCCCGGGCTGATGAAACTGAAAATCAAGTTGATGGCAATTAGCCCGGTGAGTTGACCCGAGCGTTCACCGATTGCGCGAAGCAAAACAAAGTAGGCGCCCATCAGTCCATAGATTGCGCCGGAGGCACCGACGACCGAACTTGCCGGGTTGCTGAAGAGCAACACGGCAACTGAGCCGCCGAATGCAGCAATTAGATAGAGCGCCAAGAACCGTGCTCGGCCCAACATTGGTTCGAGCACCTGACCAAAAATGTAGAGCGTATACATGTTGAACAACAGGTGCAACCAACTGCCGTGCAAGAACGCCGCCGTTAGCATCTGCCAAGGTGCGATGGTCGTGGCAAGTGGCGTGTATGCAAAATAGATTTCAACCGTTTGACCAACGGGTGATAGTTGAAGCAGCCAGATCAAAACGGTGACAGCAATGATGGTCACAGTCAATTTCGGCTGTCCACTCAAACCGACCCTGGAACGCTGGCGGCTCAGCTGTTTAGGCGTGCCGCCGGCGTCATCCGGGCAAAGAAAACCTACCGCCGACTCGACCTGGCACTCCGGGCAAATCAATTGCTCGCAGCGCTGACAACGAACGAATGCCTCGCGGTCAGGGTGTCGGTAGCAGGTCATGCTTATTCGAAGCTAATTGATTCGATTACAACGTCTTCGTGTGGCTTGTCGTTCTGATCGGTTGAGACCGCTGCCATCTTGTCGACGACCTTGCGCGATTCTTCGTCGGCGACTTCACCGAATACGGTGTGCTTGCCGTGAAGAAACTGGGTTTCTGCAACGGTGATGAAGAACTGTGAACCGTTAGTGCCAGAGCCGTCAAAGCCCTTGCCGGCGTTAGCCATTGCCAGCATGTATGGCTCTTTGAAGTGACGGTCTGGGTGTGGCTCGTCGTCGAAGTTGTAGCCTGGTCCGCCGCGGCCGGTTCCGGTTGGGTCTCCACCTTGAATCATGAAGCCCGCAATTATGCGGTGAAAGATTACGCCGTTATAGAAAGGCTTGCCGGTTTTTTCTCCGGTTGCCAAGTCAACGAAGTTCTTGACGGTTACGGGCGCTTCGTTGCCAAACAAGTTGATCTTGACTGCGCCATGGTTTGTGTGAATGGTTGCGATTTGTGTATGAGTCATTGTTCTATTCTCGCAGACTCGAACGCGGGTCGGCTGAAGGTTTAGCGAAGTCCTAAATCATCAAGGCTTACTGCCGAAAGGTAGCGGTAGCCGGCATCCTCGATGACCTTCTGAGCACCGGTGTCGCGATCGACAACGGTTGCAACGGCAACAATGATTGCCCCCGCCTCTTCGAGAGCTTGAGCGGCTGTGAGCGGTGAACCGCCGGTTGTCGAGGTGTCTTCGACCACGATCACTTTGCGGCCTTTAACATCTGGCCCTTCGACCTGGCGACCCATGCCGTGCGCCTTGGCAGCTTTGCGAACAACGAACGCATCAATCTTTCGACCACGGGCTGCGGCCTGATGCATGATTGCGGTTGCGACCGGGTCGGCGCCCATGGTCAAACCACCGGCGGCATCAAAGTCGGTAATGCCAGCAGCTTCGAGCATGTCTAGCATCACCTGGCCGATAAGTGGGGCAGCCTCGTGGTGCAGGGTGGCTCGACGCAGATCTACGTAGTAGTCGGCCTCGATGCCGCTAGACAGCGTGACGCGACCGTGCACAACGGCAAGGTCTTTGATTAGTTCGACTAGTCGCGAGTGCTGAGCTGAGGTCATGCCATAAGTTTAACCAATGCGCATCGCTACCTGGAAC
>CAIKYE010000202.1 GCA_903831585.1 uncultured Micrococcales bacterium
TCGACTATTGCGGTGTCCTTGATTGCGTATCCGTGAAGCAACCATCTGACCCACTCGAGTTCTGCATAGAGCACTGCTCGCTTGGCGATGTTGCCGTCGGCGGCAGGCCTGCTCAACTGGTAGTTCAGCAGGATGGCTTCGAAAAGCTCGGGTGCTTCATTAGCCAACCAACCGAAATCAAGCGCAGGGTCACCGAGCTGAACTTTTCTCCAGTCGATGATGCCGCTGACTTCGCCACCTCGTTCGAGAACCGTGTCGAATGCCAGAGATGCATGCACCACAACCGGTTGATATTTGAAAAGCGAAACGTCGGCGAGTGCGTCTTCCCAGCGCTGAAGCAAAACTGGAGGAACCTGACCGCTCTGCATTGCTCGATCGAGTTCGGCGACCCTGAACCTGATGTTCTCTGCCGGGCTGAATTCTGAAAGGCCGTTGTTCTGCACAAGTTCGATTGGCAGTGCGTGAATCGTCGAAATTGCTTTGGCGATGCTCTGTGTGATTGAGCTGGCTGCACTCACTCGGCGAGTGTCGATTGGGTTGCCGTGCACATATTTGAAAACCAAAACTCGGTTGCCGCTGCTCAGGTCACGAGTTTCGCCAACGGCCTGGGGAATTTCGAAGCCGAGTCGCGCGGTGAATGAACTTAGGCTCTTGAGGACTTGAATCTCTAGTTCAAGCTCGGTTCCGGCGCTTGGGGTGGTTGGAACGCGAACAATGAAGTTGTCGCCGTTTATGTCTGTGAGCAGCGCGGAGTCGAAGTTGCCTGCCGCAGCGCCAGAAATGGCGATTGCATTGGTCACTTTGAGACCCGAAACGGCGTCTGTCGCTAGCGCGGCTAAAATTAGGGGAGATTGGCCCATGCCCAAAAGATTAGGCAACAAACTCGGCATTTAGGTGCATCGCCACGCGTTCGAGACAAAAAGGAGGGCAACGTGAACAATTCACTGAACCTACCTTTGGCGCGGTCAGCGGTCGACCGCGACTATCTGCAGAGAAAGAATCCTGATTTGTTTGTCGAATTGTGGGCGAACAAAAACACTCGGGTGCTGCCGATGTTTGACCAAAAAATACTGCTGCACCAAGTCGCAGACAAGCAGGTTGCCCAACTGAAGCTATTCGAAGTTGAATCGATAACCTCGAACGATCTGTTGGTCTATCTCGGGCGTTCACTCGAGGCTTCAGATTTTGAGCCGGCTGGCACTCCAATAGTTTTAGCGGTTGTATCTGCTAGTGCGGCAAAGCTACTTGAGCCAGACGAAAGCGCATGGGTAAGTCTGCGCCGAAACGGCGCGGGGTTGTCAGATCGCGATGCCGGTCTCTATGCGCAATCGTTATCAATCGCCAACTGGCACGAAAGTCATCCCAGGTGCTCGAAGTGTGGCAATCCAACCGAAGTGATTGACGCTGGTTGGGTGCGCATGTGTTCGGCTGACGAAAAAGAGTTTTATCCGCGAACCGACCCGGCAATCATCGCGGCAATAGTTGACGATAAAGACCGCATTCTGCTTGGTTCACAAGGCATCTGGGAAGACAACCGCTGGTCGGTGCTCGCCGGTTTTGTCGAGCCTGGTGAATCACTCGCGGCTGCGGTCGAGCGTGAGATTTTTGAAGAGGCCGGCATCAAGGTCACCGACATCGATTATCTTGCGAGCCAGTCTTGGCCGTTTCCATATTCGCTAATGGTTGGCTTCAAAGCGCGAGCACGTGGCGTTCAAGAACTTGTTCCCGACGCGTTAGAAATCGAAAAGTTGCGCTGGTTCAGCAGAGCAGAATTGGCGGCAGAGGCGCAAGCAATTCTGTTGCCCGGCAAACTCTCGATAGCCCGAGCACTAATCGAAGACTGGTTTGGCGGCGAACTTGTTTCGGCTTCTGAGCTAAAGGCCTAGGCGACCATGGCGAAAGAGTTTTTGGCAGAAGATCTGCTCTCGAATCTCGATGATGAGCAGCGTCTTGCTGCCGAGTCTTTGGTCGGACCAACCTGCATTCTTGCCGGAGCCGGCACGGGCAAGACCCGCACCATCACGCATCGAATTGCCTATGGAATCGCAAAGGGCTATTACGCTGCGAATCGAGTTTTGGCGCTCACCTATACGAACCGCGCCGCTGGTGAACTGCGCTCTCGACTTAGGGCGCTCGGAGCCGCCGGCGTGCAGGTAAAGACTTTTCACGCCGCCGCGCTCTCGCAACTCGAGTTCTTTTGGCCGCAGTTTGCCGGTGTACCGGCTCCGCAGGTGCTCGAGTCAAAGGGCAAGCTGATTGGCCGGGCCGCCACCGAGCTTGGGCTAAAGCTAGACACCGCTGCACTGCGTGATGTAGCCGCAGAAATCGAATGGCGAAAATACTCGATGCTCAGCATCGAGCAATATGCCGAACTCGTGGCAAAGCGTCCGCGAGTTGGCTCGCTGACGGCTGAGCAAAATCTTGCGCTGCAAGAGCAGTACGAACTATCTAAGGTGCGCTCGCAGAGGCTCGATTGGGAAGACGTTCTAATTTTGACCCTGGGCATGCTGCGAGCAGAACCGCTCGCACTAAGTCACGTGCAGCAGCAGTATCGTTTCTTCACGGTTGATGAATATCAAGACATTTCGCCGCTGCAGCACGAACTGCTTGACGCTTGGATGGGCGATCACACCGATCTCTGTGTTGTCGGTGATCCCAACCAAACTATCTATTCCTTTACGGGTGCAACGAGTGACTTTCTGAGAAACTTTGCAACCCGATACGAAGATGCCAAAGTAATGCAATTGACCCAAAACTATCGAAGCACTCAAAAGATTGTTTCTGCAGCCAATCGGGTGGTTGCCGAATCAAACCCGGTTGACGCTCTGACTTCACAAGGTGAAGTTGGCGATGAGGTTAGAGTGCTTCAGTTTGCACACATCACCGACGAAGCGAAAGAAGTTGCGCTGGCTGTGAAAGAGCAGCTTGCCGCGGGGGTCAAGCCAAACGAAATTGCCGTGCTCTATCGAGTCAACGGTCAAAGCGAGGTCTTTGAAGCCGCACTCACCGACCAGAAAGTTGACTACCAACTTCGAGGCGGCGAGAGGTTCTTTAATCGCCCAGAAATCGCGCGCGCAATGACCGCGCTTCGTGCCGAATCAAACTCTGCATCGCGAGAAGACAAATCGACCTTCGAACTGGTTACCGACGTTTGTCGCAGCCTCGGCTGGACTGCTCGTGAACCCGATGCGGCTGGTGCTGAGCGAGATCGCTGGGAGTCGCTTTCGGCACTAATCGCCATGCTGGCTGAGATGCCTGAGGGAAGCAGTCTGGCTCAGTTCGCGGCCGAGTTGGACGAGCGCAAACGTTCTCAGCACGAGCCAGTTAAGCCGGCGGTTACTCTGTCGACCATCCATGCGGCCAAGGGGCTCGAGTGGTCGCACGTCTTTATCGTCGGCGTGACCGAGGGCTATTTGCCGATTGCCTATGCCGGCACTGCAGCCGAAATAGCCGAAGAAAAGAGGCTTTTCTATGTTGCCATCACCCGTGCCAAGCGAAAGCTGAGCATCTCTTGGTCCAAGCGTGATAACAATTCGGGGCGAGAGCTCGAGCCCTCTAGGTTCTTGAGCCTTGTTGCCTAGGCGACTCGGCATTCACAGATTTTGCTAAAGCCCCAGTGCACCTCGCTGATCTGACCCGACTCAATTGATAGCCGGTAACCGGTTCTATTTGCCTCTGCCGGTTCAAAGTCTGAAAGCTGATCGCAAAACTGCAGAACTCGTTGGCAAACGATGGCAGCGGCAAACAGGCTTGCCACGCTGTCATCAAACTCTTGGCGACTAAACAA
>CAIKYE010000203.1 GCA_903831585.1 uncultured Micrococcales bacterium
GGCAAGACCTACCTCGACTGGGTGTTAGAAGACCCAGCAGGTCAGGGCGTTGAAGCCGTTCGACCTATCCGCGATGAAGTGCGCAAGCACGTCGAAGCTCTCGTTGCCGAGATCGACGCTAAGTTTTAGTTTCTACTTGCGCTTGACGCGCGCCTTTACCTCTTTGACCGCCGACTGAACCTTTTCAGTCACTTCGGTCTCGGTCTCTTTTTTTACGGTCGCTAGTTTGCGACCAAGTTCTTTTGCCAAATCATCGACGTTCTTGACCTTTGACTTCGGGTTCAATTTCTTTCCGAGCCAAGTCGAACCCTTGTTGATGTATTCGGTTGCCAGTTCGGCTAATTCATCGGCACGCTCACCGAGCTCCGCGGTGATTTCAGCGCCGGCAAACTTTGCCACCCAAACACCCAGCGGCTTGAGCGCTTTCGGGTTGGTCGAATAAACGGCAGTCTTAGCGCGGCTGGCTTTCACTAGGCCGGCATCCTTGAGAATCGTCAACTGCTTGGTTGTTGCAGCCGGGGTTTCTTTGATGGTCTTGGCAAGCTGTGCGAGCGTCTGCTCTTCTTTGGCGAGGGCCTCGAGAATTTCGCGCCGCTTTGGGTCTGCGATTGCTAGAAAAATGTCTGACATGGTTTACCTATCTCTCAGTTGCCCGCTGCGATTTCACGCGCTCGAGCAAGTGCTGCATCTGTTGCCTCGATAAACATCTGATCGAGGTTGGCTTTTTGCATGCGGGCAATCGCCTGCATTGTGGTTCCGTTCGGGCTGGTCACCTGACGTCGCAAGTCGGCAGGGTCTTTGCCAGAGGCAACTAGCAGCTCGGCTGCACCCAAGAAAGTTTCGTTCACCAACAGTGTGGCGTCTTCTGTGCTGAAGCCGTGGTGCTGAGCTGCCTTGATCAACTCTTCGACGAGCAAGAACACATAGGCCGGCCCGCTGCCGCTGATTGTGCTGAGAGCATCGATTTGATTTTCGGCAACCACAAGAGTTTTGCCAACGGTAGCGAAGAGTTCTTCGGCGAGTTGTTTTTGAGCACCTGTTGCTCGAGAGCCAAGTGCGAGTCCGGTCATTGCCCGACCAACAATCGCAGGGGTGTTTGGCATCGCGCGAATAACAGCATTACCTAAGGGCAGAGCAGACTCCATCGCAGAATTTGTAATTCCCGCGGCAACGCTAATCACGAGTGCGTCGGCATTTAGTTTTGGTGAGGTCAGCTGCGCTAGCGTCTCGATCACATAGCCCGGCTTGACGGCAACGATAACAACGTCGGCGTTCTCTACAGCGTTTCCGTTTGCGCTTTCAGCGCCAGATTCTTCAACCGAGAAAGCCTTTACCCCGTGACCAGTAGTCAACTTTGCTGCACTGGCTGCGCTCTTGGTTGACACCGTAATGCCAGTGGCACCCATGCCACTGGCAATCAGGCCGTCAAGAATCGCTGTGCCCATAGACCCTGAGCCAAGAATTGCGATTCGAATGTTCTTCACCCTCAAAGTTTAGGCAACTTGGCTGTCTCTGGCTCTTGGTAGTTTTAAGCCATGGCTTCTAAGACTTCTTATTCGTGCACCGAGTGCGGTTGGGCCTCTGTTAAATGGGTCGGCCAGTGTGGCGAATGCCAGGCGTGGGACACCATGCGTGAAGGCTCATCGGGCGGAGGCAAGGGTCTCGGCTCGGTTCGCTCGGTTAAGCCATCGGTAATCGTGGCCTCAAGTGCCGCTAAGCCAATCACCGAAATCAGCACCGAGTCTGTGGCTAGCCGCAGCACCCAGGTTGCCGAGTTCGATCGGGTTCTCGGTGGCGGGCTAGTGCCGGGTGCCGTGGTTTTGCTCTCTGGTGAGCCTGGCGTTGGCAAGTCGACCTTGCTGCTTGAAGTCGCCGCCAAGACCGCTCAGGGCGGGGCACGCGTGCTCTATGTCAGCGGTGAAGAGTCGGTTGGGCAGATTCGCCTGAGAGCAGAGCGCACGGGAGCACTCAGCGAAAACCTCTATCTAGCCAGCGAGACCGACCTTGCATCCGTTCTCGGTCAGATTGAGGCCACCAAGCCAGAACTTCTAGTTGTCGACTCGGTTCAGACCATCGCTCACGCCGAAATCGATGGCGCAGCTGGAATGCCGTCGCAGATTCGCGAGGTCGCCACAAATCTGATTCGAGTTGCCAAGACTCAAAACCTTCCCATCATCCTTGTTGGTCACGTCACCAAAGACGGCAACATCGCTGGCCCTAGAGCTCTTGAGCACCTTGTTGATGTGGTTTGCCAATTCGAGGGTGACCGTCAAACTTCGCTGCGCTTCGTTCGCAGCTTAAAGAACCGTTTTGGCCCAACCGACGAAGTTGGCTGTTTCGAAATGACCGGCGAGGGCATTCGCGAGGTCGCTGACCCGAGCGGGCTCTTCTTGTCTCGCGGTGACACTCCTGTTTCAGGAACCTGCGTCACGGTAGCAGTTGAGGGAAAACGACCACTAATCGCCGAGGTACAGGCTCTTGTGGTCAAGTCTTCATCGCCCAACCCACGACGAGTAACAAACGGTGTCGACGCATCACGCGTGGCAATGTTGCTAGCGGTTCTCGAGAGACGAGCCGGA
>CAIKYE010000204.1 GCA_903831585.1 uncultured Micrococcales bacterium
TGCCCTCGATAATCTGCTGAAGAATGTTGCGCTCTGCTTTGGTGTCTGTCTCACTCTTTGCGGTTTGCTCGAGTGCGTTGTGCAGTTCGGTGACCTCGTATGCAATAAGACGCGCCTTGGCATCGCGAACCACAGATGCGATTCCCTGAGCTTGACGCGCAACTTCGGCCTGCTGACCAAGTGGTTTTAGTTGCCGGCGCACCTCGCCAGCGAGATCGTTAAGTCGAGTGAGGTTTGCCTGCATCGCTTCGAGTTTTCGCTCTGAACGTTCTTTGCGTCGGCGGTGCTTAAGAATTCCTGCAGCCTCTTCTATGAAGCCGCGACGCTCAGCAGGACTTGCCACAAAAATGTCTCGGAGTTTGTTTTGGCCAACGATGACGTGCATCTCGCGACCTAGTCCAGAGTCGCTCAGCAACTCCTGAACATCGAGCAAACGGCAACTCTCACCATTGATTGCGTACTCGCTCTGACCGCTGCGAAACAGGGTTCGTGAAATCGTGACCTCTGAGTACTCGATTGGCAGAGCACCGTCGGCGTTATCGATGGTTAGCGAAACTTCGGCTCGGCCTAGCGGCCCCTTGGTGGCGCTTCCCTTGAATATGACGTCGTCCATCTTGTCGCCGCGAAGCGACTTGGCACCCTGCTCACCCATAACCCAGGCGATTGCATCGAAAACGTTTGACTTGCCGTGACCGTTCTTGCCGACAACGGCGGTCACACCCGGCTCAAAAGAGAAGGTGGTTGGCTGGGCAAATGACTTGAATCCCTTTAGGGTGAGGCTCTTGAGGTACAGCTTGCTCACTCCCTTTTTCTAGATTCAGCGGCTTTGCTACCGCAACTAGACAAAATTACCCTATTTAGCGACCCTTTTTTGACGGGTGCGAACCCCACGGATGGTCCTGACTAGGCCCGTTTGCGCAGTTTTTGGCAACTCGTGCAGAAGTGCGAGCCACGGTTCATCCATGAATCTCGCTTGATGGGCCGACCGCAACGATTGCAGGGGCGATCGGTCATGCCGTAGGCGTTGAGAGAGACCTCAAAGTAGCCGCTCTCGCCATTGACGTTCTTGTATTGCTCGTCAAATGAGGTGCCGCCCTCGGCTACCGCTGCCGAGAGGATTCGGCCGACCTCGAACATTAAGAGCTCGAAGGTTGCCCGTGACAAAGTGTCTGCCGGCTGGTCGTAGTGCAGCTTGCTCGCCCACAGCGCTTCGTCTGCATAGATGTTGCCAACCCCCGAGAGCACCTGCTGATCTAAGAGCACCCGCTTGATGCCGCTGTGTTTCTTAGCGAACTTGGCTCGAACGGCTTCTTGGTCGAAAGATTCATCGAGCGGATCTCGCGCGATGTGCGCAGCCGAAGCCGGAATCAGATTTTGCCACCAGGTGCCTTTAGCTGAATTCTTTGAGAAACCACCTGGCTTGCCGTCAGCAGTCTCGACTAATTCGTCGATTGCCAGAGAACCAAAAACTCTTTGATCGATAAACCTAAACTCGACTGTTTTGCCGCGCGCAGTTTCGATGGTCATCACGACACGAGTTAGTTTGTCGGCAGGGTCACTCGGCTTTCGCAAAAACATTTGACCGCTCATGCCGAGGTGACCGACTAGCGCCAATTGTTTCGAA
>CAIKYE010000205.1 GCA_903831585.1 uncultured Micrococcales bacterium
CCCATCTCTGCGATTCTTGCTAGCGTGCCATCGAAGTCAATCTCTAGCTGGTCTCGAACTGTCCACAGTTGAATTGAGTTTTCTGGCCTGACCATGCGATTTACTCTCCGAATCTTGTCTGTTTCCAATTGTATGATGAAAGCAAAATCAGGTTAGAACTGATGGTCGCAACCTCCGCAGGTGCCGAAAAGCTAAGGCTTTGCGTCGCCGACTCGAGCCCAGGTCTTTGCGACAATCAGCCATTGGCCATCGATTTTTAGCAGGCTCAGGTAGTCCTGCATAACGCCGCCCATCATTTCTAGTTGCACGCGGGCAAGGGCAAGAGAATCGTTTAGCTGATCGACAAACAAGATCTCGTCGCGACGAGCCTCGCCCTTTTCGGCGGGCGACTGACGGTTTTGCATCGCCTCTTTATAGACCGCGAAAGATCGAATGTTTAGCGCTCCCTCTGGCACCCCAAACAGCGAGCAGCTCTCGTGAAAGACCTTGTCAAAAAGGGTCATGTCTTGCGCGTGCATCAACTCGAAGTAGTTATCGAGCAGAGTGACTATGCCGACATCGATAGAAGAGGTTTCTAAGTTCATGCTTAGATCCTTGACTTGAACATGCTGCGAGCGATTTTGATAATCAACTGGCGAGGAACGAATCGTCCTGAGACTGCCAAAACGAAATTCGATGCGCCCGAGATGACGCTCGGGGGTGGGTTGAGTTTGTCGAGGGCATTCATAGCAACAGTGATTACCTGCTCAACTGTTTGAAGCCTGCCTAAACCATCTGGCGCTTTGCCATTGCTCGCTACCTCAAAGAACTCGGTCTTGGTTCCGCCGGGTGAAAGTGCCATCGCGGTTACTCCGGTGCCATCTAGCTCGCCCCAGAGTGCTTCTGTGAAAGAAAGCACAAACGCCTTGGTGGCCGCATAGACCGCCATATAAGGAATCGACTGGTATGCAGCGGTGCTCGCGACGTTCAGAATCACTCCACGTTTCTTCTTCAACATTCGTGGAAGAGCCAGCCTCGAGAGTTCAACCAGGGTCAAAACATTGAGTCGAATTTCTTCGCTGATCTTGTCGATGTCTTCGTTTTTGAATTGACCGAAGGTGCCGAATCCGGCGTTGTTGATCAACACATCGACCGAGAGTTTCTTGCGCTCGAGAGACTTAAAGAGTTTTTCTGCCGCACCGACTTCTGAAAGGTCTGCGACGATTACCGTAACTTCGACCTTGTGCTTGAGAGCAATTGCGTCGGCAATTTGCTTCAGTCGATCTTTGCGCCTGGCAACCAGAATCAGCTTCGCTCCGCGAGCTGCCAACTGGTTTGCGAATTCGACTCCGAGCCCAGAGCTGGCACCTGTGATTAGCGCGGTTCTGCCGCGGTAGTTGATAGCCATTAGTGCTTGTAGCGTTCGAGAGCTTCGGCGATTAGCTTCTCGGCAACATCTTTGCCTGCCCACTCGCCAACCTTGACCCACTTGCCGGGCTCGAGGTCTTTGTAGTGAGTAAAGAAGTGCAGCAGCTCGTTCTTGGTCTGCTCTGGCACGTCATTGATGTCTTGGATGTGCGCCCAGCGAGGGTCTTTGGCCGGAACACAGATGACCTTCTCGTCGATGCCGCCGTCGTCTTCCATCGGAAGAACGCCAACCGGGCGAACCGAGACGACAACGCCAGGGTAAACCGGAAACTCGAGCAGCACCAAAGCGTCTAGCGGGTCGCCATCGCCACCGAGGGTCTTGTCGAAATAGCCGTAGTCAACCGGGTAAACAAAAGGAGTGAAGAGCACGCGGTCCAGGTGCACGCGACCGGTTTCGTGGTCGACCTCATACTTGTTGCGGCTTCCGCGTGGAATCTCGATTACGGCTTCGTATGGCATGGTGCTCCTCAATAGGCTTATGGCAACAACTTTACCGAAACCGCGCACATAGATAGGTGTTCATGCCCAAGCGCCCAAGATTGACCCCGGCGATTGCCGATGTGCGTCGTGCGGTGCGCGAGGCATGGATGCGCCACGGCGTGGTTGCCGGCGATGGCATTTTGGTGGCCTGCTCTGGCGGGGCTGATTCACTCGCGCTCGCGGCGGCAGCGGTCTTTGAAGGCAAACGTGCCGGTATTACCGTCGGTGCCGTGATTGTCGAACACGGGTTGCAAGCCGAAACCAAAGCGGTTGCCGAAGCAACCGCCAAAACACTTACCGAGCTAGGAGCTTCTCCGGTGGTGGTTCGCGCGGTCAAAGTAAAAGGTGCGAAAAGCGGTGGCCCCGAGGCTGCTGCCCGCACGGCAAGGTATGCGGCGCTCGATGCGGCCGCCACTGAGTTCGGCGCAAAGTTCGTGATGCTCGCACACACCCTGAACGATCAGGCAGAAACCGTTTTGCTCGGATTGGCTCGCGGCTCGGGAAATCGCTCACTAAACGGCATGGCCGAAGTAAACGGACTTTACCTGCGACCGTTACTCGGCATCGAGCGAGCAGCGACGGTTGCCTTCTGCGAAGACAGCGGGCTAAGCCCTTGGCAGGACCCGCAAAACAAAGACGCCAAGTTTGCGCGAGTGCGTGCTCGCCACAACGTTTTGCCGGTGTTAGAAGCAGAACTGGGCCCCGGCATCGCGCAGGCGCTCGCTCGAACAGCGGAACAATTGCGTGAAGACGAAACCGCGCTCGCCGAGTTGGCCGAGGCGTTCTTTGCCCAATTCGCCTCGACAAAGTCGACGTCAATCGAAATCGCACTCGATTCTTTCAAGTCGGCACCTCTGGCAGTGCGACACCGCGTGGTTGCCAAGGCCCTACAAATTTTGCAGGCACCCGAGTTTGCTCGAGTGCACATCTGTGCAATTGATGAGTTGGTCGACGACTGGCACGGGCAGAAACCGCTCACGCTGCCAGGGGTTAGAGTAGAACGCACGGCAAGAAACATAGTTTTGAAAACAGCTAAGACACTCAAACCAGGAGCCTGCTAAGTGGACCTCGACAAAGTCGCCAACGACATCACCAAAGTTCTAGTTACTCCCGAGCAGATTCGTTCGAGGGTGACTGAGCTCTCCGCAGATCTAGACAAGCATTACGCCGGCAAGGATGTCTTGCTCGTCGGCGTGCTCAAGGGTGCCGTGATGTTCATGGCAGATATTTCCCGCGCTATGCAGATCGCGGTGCAGATGGACTGGATGGCCGTCTCGTCTTATGGCCACGGCACGCAGTCATCGGGCGTAGTTCGAATTCTCAAAGACCTAGATGCCGACGTTCTCGGGCGGCATGTCCTTATCGTCGAAGACATCATCGACTCGGGACTAACCCTCAGCTGGTTGGTTGCCAATCTCAAGGCGCGCGGTGCTGCTTCGGTTGAGATCGTTGCCCTGCTTCGCAAGCCAGATGCCGCCAAGGTGCAGGTTGATGTCGCGTGGGTCGGTTTCGAGATTCCAAGCGAATTCGTGGTCGGTTATGGCCTCGACTATGCCGAGAACTACCGCAGCCTGCCGGGTGTTGCCGTTCTCGACCCAAAAATCTATAGCTAACGGGCTCTTCGCGCTCGCGGGTTGCTCGCTGTCTAACGCCTACGGCGAACAACTTTGGTGCATGTCTCTCGCCACAGGTAGATTTATGCGGTGAATATCAAAAAGTTTCTGAGTGGCCCGTTCGTCTGGGTAATTGCCGCCGTAATCGTTCTAATCATCGGTTCGTCAATGCTGAACAGCACCAGCGTCAAGCAGGTCGACACCAGCGTGGGCATGCAACTCATCAAGGATGGCAAGGCCGTCAGCGTCAAGATTCTTGAGGCCGACCAGCGCGTAGACATCACCCTCGCAGAAGAAGACCCAAAGCTCGGCAAAGATATTCAATTCTTCTATGTCGCCGCTCGTGGCGAGCAGGTCGTCAATTTGGTCAACGCCGCGAACCTCGGCAAGGGCTTCAACGACGAAGCACCAAACACTCCCTGGTACATAGCAATTCTCGGAAGCCTTCTGCCGTTCATAATCATCGGTCTGATCTTCTGGTTCATTCTCTCTAGCGCGGGTGGCGGTGGCGGTGGTCGCGGCGTAATGCAGTTCGGCAAGTCACGCGCCAAGTTGGTCAACAAAGAAACCTCAAACGTAACCTTTGCCGATGTTGCCGGTGCCGACGAGGCAATGGAAGAACTACAAGAAATCAAAGAGTTTTTGAAAGAGCCTCAGAAGTTTCAGGCTGTCGGCGCAAAGATTCCGCGCGGAGTTTTGCTTTACGGCCCACCCGGAACCGGAAAGACCCTGGTTGCAAAAGCAGTGGCCGGCGAAGCTGGCGTTCCGTTCTTCTCAATCTCGGGTTCTGACTTTGTCGAAATGTTTGTCGGTGTCGGTGCATCTCGCGTGCGCGACTTGTTCGAGCAGGCGAAGCAGGCTGCTCCGGCAATTATTTTCGTAGACGAAATCGATGCGGTAGGTCGCCAGCGCGGCGCAGGCATCGGCGGCGGCAACGATGAACGCGAACAGACGCTTAACCAGTTGCTAGTTGAGATGGATGGCTTCGATTCGAAGACCAACGTGATTCTCATTGCTGCAACTAACCGTCCAGACGTTCTCGACCCGGCTCTTTTGCGCCCAGGGCGTTTCGATCGACAGATTGGTGTGACCGCACCGGATCTAGCCGGCCGCGAAAAGGTTTTGGCAGTGCACGCAAAGGGCAAGCCGCTTGCCGAGGATGTCGACCTTTCTCTCATTGCTCGTCGCACCCCTGGCTTTACCGGCGCAGACCTAGCCAACGTGCTGAACGAGGCAGCGCTTTTGACCGCCCGCCAAGACGAGAAGAAGATTACGGCTGCCACAATCGACGAGGCCATCGACCGCGTAATTGGCGGGCCACAGAAGAAGTCGCGCCTGATGCAAGACCGAGAGCGTCTCAACACCGCCTATCACGAGGCCGGCCACGCGTTGGTTGCTGCCGCCATGAACGACAGCGACCCGGTTACCAAGGTCACCATTTTGCCTCGAGGTCGCGCACTCGGTTACACCATGGTGTTGCCGCTCGAAGACCGCTACTCGGTTTCTCGCAATCAGTTGCTCGACCAGATCGCCTACGCGATGGGTGGCCGCGTTGCAGAAGAGATCGTTTTCAAAGATCCAACCACCGGTGCATCGAATGACTTCGAAAAGGCAACTTCGATTGCTCGACAGATGGTCACCCAATATGGTTTCAGCAACGCAATCGGAGCGGTTAGCTATGGCAACGGCGGAGAAGTATTCATCGGCCGCGACATGGCACAGGCTCGCGACTACAGCGAGTCAACCGCGCAGGCAATCGATGCAGAAGTTCGCGCGATTGTTGAGGCCGGTCACAATGATGCATACAAGGCGCTAATTCTGAACAGAAAAATTCTTGATGCTCTCGCCAAAGAGCTAATGGAACGCGAGACCCTAAACCAGGATGAAATTGCCGTGCTGTTCAAGAACGTGAAGAAGATTGCAAAACGTAAAGTCTGGTTGTCAAGCAGATTGCGCCCGGCATCAAAGCAGGGCCCGATTGCGATTCCTTCAAAGGGTTCGACTGCCGCAAAGCAGACCGCAGCCAAGAAGGCCGAAGCTGCCGTCAAGTCGGCAAAGCCGGCAGCAAAGCGCGCAACCAAACCGGTCAAAAAATCGCGCACCATCGCAAAGAAGAAGTAACAAATGGTAGACCAGCAGCGCATCGAAGCGGCTGTCGTCGAGTTGCTTTTGGCAATCGGCGAAGATCCGAACCGAAGCGACTTGCTGGCAACTCCCAAAAAGGTTGCAGAGGCATACGCCGTGTTCTTTAATGGCGTCGGAGTCGATTCCAAGCAAGCGCTCGGCGACACCATGGCCGCAGAACACAACGAAGTTGTGATTCTCAAAGACATTCAGTTTGTTTCGATGTGTGAGCACCACCTTCTGCCATTCACCGGTGTCGCGCACATCGCCTACCTTCCGGCAGGGCGGGTAGTGGGGCTCGGCCGCCTGCCAAGAGTCGTTGAAATCGTGGCCGCCAGGCCACAGCTGCAAGAGAACCTCACCGCCCAGATCGCCGACGCGATCGAGTCGGGCACCGGCTCTCGAGGCGTTGTGGTGGTGGTCGAGGCAAGACATCACTGCGTGGTCTCTCGCGGCGCAAGGCAGCCAGAGGCGAACACCATCACCATGGCCGCGCGCGGCGAGTATGCCGAACCGGTTGCTCGCGCCGAAGTAATGTCACTGATCTCGAAGTAACCATGTCATTCAATCGTCCACTGGTCATGGGTGTGCTCAA
>CAIKYE010000206.1 GCA_903831585.1 uncultured Micrococcales bacterium
CAGTCGTTTGCTCCGAAAGTATTGTCTTCGCCCGAATTCGTGCCTGACAAAAGAACCGCCTTATCGCTTGTCTTTTCAAAACCTAGACAAGCCTACCTGTTGAAAATGGCCCCCTGTATGCTTGCCTTCATGGATGCGCCGCTGATGTTGGCCCTATCTGTGGCTTTGACCATAGGTACGGGCCTGTTTGTAGCAAGTGAATTCTCGATGGTAAATCTCGAGCGCTCAGATCTCGAAGCTCGCCGTGATCGAGGCGAAAAAGGTCTAAATCGAACCATTAGAGCCCTTCAGCGCACCAGCACACATCTTTCTGGCGCTCAGCTCGGAATCACACTCACCACGATGCTCACAGGGTTCCTGGCCGAGCCTGCTCTGACATCTCTCATGCAGCCCAGCTTAGAGACCCTCGGATTTACTAAATCTGCGACTCACGCGATAGCGTTTGCGCTGGCCTTGGTTTTAGCGACCCTGTTTTCTACCCTGCTAGGCGAATTGGTTCCAAAGAAGCTTGCGCTGAGCATTCCTTTGCAGGTCAATAAATTTGTCGTGATCTTTCAACTGAGCTTCACCTTTCTTGTTTCTTGGATTATTCGAGGCCTGAATGTTGTTGGCAACGCGGTCGTGCGTGCTTTCGGCATCGAACCTAAAGAAGAGCTGTCATCGAGCCGCACTGCCGAAGAACTGATGTCCCTGGTTCGTCGTTCGGCATCACTCGGATCTCTCGATGCTCACACTGCAACACTGCTAACCAAGACTCTGGCGCTAAGCCAGCTCAATGCAGCCGACGTGATGATGCCGCGCCCGAGGGTTTCAATCATCTCGGTCGATTCGAGCGTCGCAGATCTTGTCAATCTCTCAATAAAGACTGGTCACTCAAGATTTCCGGTGGTTGAGGGTTCTAGCGATGACGTAATCGGAATTGCCCACGTCAAGCAGGCGACTTCGATACCACGTGAAAAGCGTGCTGGTCTTAAAGTAAGCGCAATCATGGTTGACGCTTTGCGTGTGCCAGAGACTATGTCGCTCGAGAAGCTAATGGTCGAGTTGCGCGCCAAGGGCTTGCAAATGGCAATCGTTGCCGATGAATATGGTGGCACAGCAGGAATCGCAACGCTCGAGGACCTAATTGAAGAACTGGTCGGCGAACTGGGCGACGAGCACGACCGTGCTAAGCCGGGCGTTACCCGCGGAGCAAACTCGAGCGTTCTGTTTCCAGGCATGATTCGCCCAGACGAGTTGCTCGAGATGGCCATCAAGGTTCCGGCAGACGGTGCCTATGAAACTGTTGCCGGTTACATCATGGCTCAGCTGGGGCGCATCCCTGCGGTCGGTGATGAAGTGACGATAGACGGTGGTTCGCTTCGAGTTGAACGCATGGACGGCCGGAGAGTTGATCGCGTGCGCTTCACCCCCGAATCAACCACGTCAGAAGCCGAGGTGCAGAATGACTGACGCTTGGGCTGGAATTGTCTGGTTTGCTGTGCTTTTGCTAGGAAATGCGTTTTTTGTAGGTTCGGAATTCGCCGTGATGTCGGCAAGGCGAGCCCAAATCGAACCACGTGCCGAGGCAGGAAGCCGACCCGCAAAAATCACAATCAAGGCCATGGAAAAGGTTTCGCTGATGCTGGCCACGGTTCAGCTGGGCGTAACCATTTGTTCGTTACTGATCTTGCTAATTGTTGAACCTAGCGTTCACGAATTACTTCACCCACTGCTGCATGACTTGGGCGAGTCAACCGCAAACGTCATTTCGTTTACGACAGCGCTTGTGATTGTTTCCTTCATGCACGTCGTATTCGGTGAGATGGTTCCTAAAAACATTTCATTCTCGATTCCCGAACGTGCGGCACTAATTTTGGTTCCACCTCTCTACTTTCTGGCTCAGGCTTTGAGGCCTGTGGTTGTCTCGCTAGACATGCTTGCCAACGCCTGTCTTCGTTTGTTCAGGGTGCAAGTTAGAAGCGATGCCAATACCGCGTACACGCTCGACCAGGTTGAAGACATTGTTGAGCATTCAACTCGTGAGGGTGTCTTGAACGACTCTTCTGGCGCTCTCTCAAACGCTTTCGAATTCACTGAGAAGAAGGTTCGCGACATTTCGGTTGCGCCAGCCAACCTAATTTCATTCAACGAAACTGTCACGCCGCGCGAAATCGAGCAAGCTGTTGCAAAGTATGGATTCTCGCGTTATCCGCTAACCAGCGACAGCAATGAAATTGTTGGTTATGTTCACCTCAAGGATGTTATTGATCTGCGCGATGACGAAGTTGACGACCCGATTCCGGCAAAACGAATTCGCACCTTGATTTCTTTGCCGGCATCAATGGAACTCGAAGACGCACTTGCTTCGATGAAACGCGTTGGCGCACAC
>CAIKYE010000207.1 GCA_903831585.1 uncultured Micrococcales bacterium
AGCGTGACCGCCGACTGGAATGTATGCCTGACGCACTGTGATGCCCTTGGCATACCAAGCGTTGTCGACAGAGAAAGTTTTCTCTAGATCGGCACGGCGCACAGAGTTGCTATCGGTTAGTGCAGGAGCTGTGAGGCGAATGCTTGGTGTGGTAGCAGAGCCATTCGCTGTTGGAGTTGGTTCCTTATAGAAGTGGAATTCGGTCATAACCGAGTGGTCTGGCTTCTCACCGTTAACCTGAGGCAACAGCTGAACAAAGAGAGCATTCAGTGATTCCGCAGGAATGGTTTCGTCGGTGAATTTAGCTGGCTTTGGCTCTCCCTCAGATGGTTCGTTTATGTTCACCAAGGTGAAAGAAACGTTGCCGAAGGAGTCGGTCTTGCGAACGGGGTTTGCCTGGTCGAACGGAGGCTTGTCGACACCGTTGGTCTTCAATCCGTCAACGGTAACAATTGCGGTCGAACCCGAGTAGCCCTTGCCGACGCGAAGGTTCACAGGAGTGTCGATGAACGGATTGCCGTTTTTGTCTTTCACGTGATAGGTCACTGTGATTGTCGAACCGACCGGTGCCCAGGTTCTGGTAAAGGTCAATCCGGATCCGAACCAGGTGTTTGCCACCCAACCGTCGGCAAACTTCTGGTTGTCTGCCTTTGCGCTGATCATGTCGTCAGCGATAACTGGCGAAACCAGAGAGATGTATGCCTCACCCGAGGCATCGGCTGCAGATGCTGAAACAGAGACGCC
The DNA here is from genome assembly GCA_903831585.1 of uncultured Micrococcales bacterium. GTDB lineage: Bacteria > Actinomycetota > Actinomycetes > Actinomycetales > Microbacteriaceae > Rhodoluna. The sequence continues at coordinate 745 of CAIKYE010000207.1, forward strand.
TGCAACTCCCACGAAGCTCAAAACAAGAGCTCCTAGGAAACCAACTGCTTTTTTCCAATTGCGGTTCATGATTTTCCTTTTTCTACTTGATTTCATTTTTTGTCAGCCACAAGGCGTTTAACCCTTGACGGCACCATCCATGACACCGCTTACTAGCCTGCGGCCGACAAAGATGAAGAGCAACAACAGTGGAGCGGTAGCCATGAAGGCACCACCCATGTTTAGGGCATAGTCAAGCACATAGCTGGCCTGCAACTGGGTCACCGCAATCTGGGCGGTGTAGTTGTCAGGCGAGGCCAGAACCAGACCGGGCCACAAGAAGTCGTTCCAGGTGGCCAAGAAACTAAAGAGGCCGAGAACAAAACTGCTCTGGCGAATGATCGGCAGAACGATGCTCCAGTAAACCCTCAGCACGCCGGCTCCATCGATGCTGGCTGCTTCGAGCAACTCGTTTGGCACCTGCGCGTCAATGATCTGGCGCATCCAGAACACGCCAAACGCCGTGACCAGCGCCGGCACTATCAGTGCAAGCAGTGTGTCAAACCAACCCATCGCCGAAACGAGCATAAAGAGCGGAATGATGCCGAGCTGGCTCGGAAGCATCATGGTGCCGATAACGAAGAGCACCATGAAACGGCGGCCCTTGAAGTTGAGCTTGGCAAAGGCAAAACCGGCAAGCGCCGAGAAGAAGACCTGCGCAATTGCGACGACCGTTCCGACCAAGAGGGTGTTCAGCAGTGCTCGGTTGAACGGAACCACCGAGTACACATCGGCAACGACCTTGAAGAAGTTTCCGCCCGGAATCAAAGTTGGTGGGTTCTTCGAGATTTCGTCTGAACCGTTTGATGCAACAACAAACATCCAGTAGAACGGAAACACCGAAGCAAAGGTTATGGTCGCGAGAATGATGTAACCCACGAATGACATGCGACGGCTCTTGGGCTTTCTGCGCAAGAGTTTCATAATCGAGTTAGGTTTCGTCGCTGTGCTGGTCATCGGGTGTTCTCATCTGCTAGTCGACGGGTGATTGCAAAGTTGATAGCAGAAACGATTAGAACGATGAATGTAATCAAGATTCCAACCGCTGCCGCATAACCCCACTGGTAACTTGCGAATGCTTGCTCATACAAGAACAGCGTCAAAGTTGAGAACTGTCTTGAAGACCCACCAGATAGGCCGCCACCGAGTGTTAGCGGTTCTGCAAAGACCTGCAAACCACCAATAGTTCCAACGATTAGAACGAATGTGATTGTGTTTCTTAAACCCGGCAAGGTGACATATCTAAATTGCTGCCAGACGCTTGCACCATCGAGCGAAGCTGACTCATAGAGTTCATCTGGAATCGCAAGCATCGATGCCAAGAAGATCAACGCGTTGTAACCCATCCAGCGCCAGGTGATCATCGTGGCGATAGCCACGTGGCTAGCGAAACTGTCTTCAATAAAGTCAACTCTAGGAAAACCAAAGAGCTCGATCACGTTGTTGATCATTCCAAAGTCACGACCGAAGAGTTGACCGAAGACAATCGCTACTGCGATAACAGACGTGATATTTGGAACCAAGAGAACGGTTCGCCAGGCGGTTGCGCCGCGCAGAAATTTGTTTCTGAGAATTGCAGCAAGGCCGATAGAACCAATTAGCGCTGGGAATGTTGCTAGCACCCAAATTTCCATGGTGTTGCCGAGAGCTAACCAGAAACGATCATCGGCAAGAAGATCTTCGAAGTTCTTTAGACCGATGTATTCAATTTCACCAATTGGATCCCAGTTGAAGAATGCGATGACCGTTGAGTAGACGATTGGAGCTAGACCAAAGATGAGAAACATTACAAAGAACGGAGCCGTAAAGAGGTAGCCCCACTTGCCGTTTAGTGATGCCAGACCGCCGGGGTTCTTGTCACTCTGAATTTTCTTCGCACGCCAAGGAGAGGGGGCCGGCTTGCGCCGACCACCCTTTGATCCTTGTCGAG
>CAIKYE010000208.1 GCA_903831585.1 uncultured Micrococcales bacterium
ACCGAATTGCCTAGGGCTGACAGTCGAACTCGTTCTCTGAACCAATTTGTGCGAAAGCGATTATGCGAGTGAAGATTCGATTCCTCGGGGATTTCGATAAGCCGTGACCAGTTCACAGGTAAATCGTCGACTATTTCAAGCTTCTGATTGATTCTGAGCAGGATTCTGTTGAGAATGTGGTTCGGGTGAGGATTGTGGATTTAAACTGATTCCATGCCCGTATTCGAGACCCTTGGTCTCTCACCTGACTTCGTTGACTATGAGTCTGCATGGCAAACGCAACGGCAAGTTCACAGTGAGGTCGCATCGGGGAAAAGACCCGAAACCGTCCTATTGCTTGAACACACCTCTGTTTTCACTGCTGGCAAGCGAACCGAGGACTACGAAAGGCCAAACGACGGAACGCCCGTGATCGATGTCGATCGTGGCGGCAAGATAACTTGGCATGGGCCAGGCCAACTAGTCGGCTATCCGATCATGCGTCTTCCCGAGCCAATTGATGTAGTTGGTTATGTTCGCTGGCTAGAGCAGGTTCTTATCGAGACAATTGCAGAATTTGGAGTTATCGGGCAACGGGTGCAGGGGCGCTCTGGGGTCTGGGTAGATGTGAATGGCGACTTCGAGAAGGTAGCCGCAATTGGCATCCGAGTAGCTGAAAAGACCACAATGCACGGATTCGCGCTCAACTGCAATAATTCACTTCAGCCGTATGACACCATTGTTGCGTGCGGTATTGCCGATGCTAAAACCACAACTTTGCAAAAGCTAACCGGACTAGACATCTCTGCCGCTATGGCCGCCGAGATTGTCAAAGTGAAACTAGGCAAGATTGGAAAAATCGATGAACGATAAGCCCGAGCGCAAACTTTTGCGCATTGAGGTGCGCAATTCATCGGTTCCGATTGAACGCAAACCCGAGTGGATAAAAACAGTCGCCAAAATGGGGCCGGAGTATCAGGCACTGCAAGCGTTGGTTAAATCAGAAAATCTTCACACGGTCTGCCAGGAAGCTGGCTGCCCAAATATCTATGAGTGTTGGGAAGATCGCGAAGCAACTTTTCTTATCGGCGGTTCGCAGTGCACCCGTCGCTGTGACTTCTGCCAAATTGACACCGGAAAACCAGCCGACTTCGATGCGGACGAGCCTCGAAGAGTGGGCGACTCGGTTAAGCAGATGCAGCTTCGCTATGCAACCGTCACCGGAGTGGCTCGCGATGACCTCGAAGACGAGGGAGCCTGGCTATATGCAGAGACGATTCGCCAAATTCACCAGCAATCAGAGGGCACCGGCGTAGAAATTTTGGTTCCAGATTTCTCTGGAAATCCAGATCTTCTAAAGCTGGTGTTCGAAGCTCAGCCAGAAGTCTTTGCTCATAACGTCGAAACGGTTCCAAGAATTTTCAAGCAGATTCGTCCGGCTTTTCGTTATGAGCGTTCACTCGATGTCATTACTCAGGCAAGAAACTTTGGAATGGTAACCAAGTCGAACCTCATCTTGGGAATGGGTGAGACACACGAAGAGATTGTTCAAGCGCTACAAGATCTCTACGAAGCCGGAACCGACATCATCACAATCACCCAATACCTGCGACCTACGCCAAGACACCATCCAGTAGACAGATGGGTGAAGCCTCAAGAGTTTGTTGAACTCAAAACGGTTGCCGAAGACATGGGCTTCATTGGCGTGCTCAGTGGACCATTGGTTCGTTCGTCTTATCGCGCCGGTAGGCTCTGGGCTCAGTCAATGCAGAAGAAGGGTCGCGAGATACCCGCCAACCTTCAGCACCTCGCAGACGCCGCCGCCGCTGATGGCTTCAGCCAAGCGGTTCACTAAATCGTTTAGGCTATTCGTCATGGCTAAGAGTGAACAAAAAGCAAAACGCGAAGCGGGTCGATTTAGACAGCTTCTTAAGATTTATGCGGCTACCGCAAAAAACGACAAGGCTGCTGTCGGCCTAGCGCTTCTCGGCCTGCTAGTTCCAACTCTTCTGGGTCTAGGCATTGCTTCGATCGTTGAGCCGGGCAACGTAATCGTCATGATTCTCTGGACCGTCTTGGGCTTTACCGTCGGACTACTGCTGGCCATGATCATCATGTCGAGACGCGCCGAAGCCGCAGCCTATGCAAGATTCGAAGGTCAGATTGGTGCTGCCGGTGGCGTGCTCAGAAGCACACTTAGACGCGGTTGGCGATTCAACGAGACTCCTGTTCACTTCAGCCCGAAGACCCAAGAAGTGGTTTACCGCGCCGTGGGCCCAAGCGGAGTAGTGCTAATTGGCGAAGGTACTTCACGCGTGCGAGTCGCCGCCATGGTCGAAGACGAGCGCAAGAAGGTTCAACGCATTGCCCCGGGAGTTACGACTCACGCCCTTTACGTGGTTGCGGGTGATGAGAAGTCGACACCTCTGGCCAAACTGGGTAAGACCATCCTCAAATTCAAGCGCACCCTAAATCGCCGAGAGGTCTCGGTGGTTGCCAACCGCCTAGATTCAATCGGAATGAACATTCCAGTGCCCAAAGGCCTTGACCCTAAGCGCATGAAGGCCCAGCGCCGCTAAACATAGCCGCAAAGCTGCTTTGCCGCGGTTTTGATGTTTTACATACCCGAAACATATTTGGGAGGGTTGCCATTCTGCCGCTCACTAGAATCGTGGTGATGGCTTAATGACGCGCCACACCAACCCATCCACCGATTGAAGGGCCCTATGTCTACCCCAATGTTCACAACCGCTTCAGAAGTCGTGAAGTACATCAAAGACAACGATATTAAATTCTTGGATGTTCGCTTCACCGACCTGCCAGGCGTTCAGCAGCACTTTAACCTTCCGGCAGCCATGATCGACGAAGACTTCTTTAGAGATGGTCAGCTGTTCGACGGATCATCGATTCGCGGCTTCGCTTCGATTCACGAGTCAGACATGCAACTTATCCCAGACGTGACCACCGCTTACCTCGATGAGTTTCGCGACAACAGCACTCTGGTCATGGTCTTCGACATCTACAACCCTCGCAACGGCGAGATCTACGGACGCGACCCACGTCAGGTTGCAAAAAAGGCCGAAGCTTACCTAGCTAGCACCGGTATCGCAGACACCGCATTCTTTGCACCCGAGGCAGAGTTCTTCATCTTCGACGACGTGCGCTACGAATACAAGAGCAACAGCTCAATGCACTTCATCGACTCAGGCGAAGCAGCCTGGAACTCGGGACGCGACGAGCGCATCGATGGAATGGGCGGAAACCTCGCCAACAAGACACCATTCAAGGGTGGTTACTTTCCGGTAACTCCAGTTGATCAGCACGCTGACATGCGCGATGACATTGTTCTCGAACTTGAGAAGGCACGCCTGCAGGTTGAGCGCAGTCACCACGAGGTTGGCACAGCTGGCCAGGGCGAGATTAACTATCGCTTCGACACTCTCGTTAGTGCAGCAGACGACGTCTTGAAGTTCAAGTACATCGTCAAAAACGTTGCCCATCGCTGGGGCAAGACTGCAACATTCATGCCGAAGCCGCTATTCGGCGACAACGGATCTGGAATGCACGTTCACCAGTCACTTTGGAAGGAAGGCAAGCCGCTGTTCTACGACGAGTCAGGCTACGGCGGTCTTTCAGACCTCGCCCGCTGGTACATCGGTGGAATCTTGAAGCACGCCCCATCACTTCTTGCATTCACCAACCCAACCGTTAACAGCTACCACCGCTTGGTTCCAGGATTCGAAGCGCCAGTGAACCTGGTTTACTCGGCAGGAAACCGCTCGGCAGCTATTCGTATTCCGATGACCGGAACGAACCCGAAGGCAAAGCGCATCGAGTTTCGCGCCCCTGACGCGTCTGGCAACCCTTACCTAGCCTTCTCAGCAATGTTGATGGCTGGGCTAGACGGAATCAAGAACCGAATTGAGCCACACGCTCCGGTAGACAAAGACCTCTACGAGTTGCCACCGGAGGAAGCAAAGAACATTCCTCAGGTTCCAGGTAACCTCGAAGACGTCTTGAAGGCGCTAGAGGCCGACCACGACTACCTACTAGCCGGCGACGTATTCACAAAGGACCTCATTGAGACCTGGGTTGACTACAAGCGCGAGAAGGAAATTCTTCCGATCTCGCTTCGTCCACACCCATACGAGTTCGAGCTTTATTACGGCGTTTAGCCAAAATCAGAAAGGCCTGACGAAAGTCGGGCTTTTTTGATTTAAGGTCTAACTGAAGAAAAGGCGTTCAAACACCATTCGCGCCCGGCGTGTGAAGGCCAGGTAATCTTCTTCTAGTTTTGCGGCTCCCCCGGCGGGATATTCGAGAATCCTGGCGATGCCCTCAAGTTGGCGTCGGTCTGTAGGCAACACGTCGGTGCGCTTGTTCGACCAAAGCACGCTGGCCGATCGAACCCGTGAGGCAAGCGTCCAAGCCTCAGACAAAACCAATGCATCGTGGCGTTCAATCAATTGCACATCGACCATCGCATTTAGTGCGTCGAGTGTTCTCGGTGTTCTAATTTGCGGGTGCTTATCGCCAAAACGAAGTTGGAAGAGTTGCACAAGCCACTCAACGTCACTTAGTGAACCTCGGCCCAGTTTGAGGTGCCGCTTTG
>CAIKYE010000209.1 GCA_903831585.1 uncultured Micrococcales bacterium
ACCTGCACCTGGTACTTAGCTGCCACAATCGAAGACTGGCTCATGAAGCCACGCTTGTTGCGCGATAGCGAAAAGCGCAGCACGTTGAACAACATGCCGATTCCGGCACCAATCACAATGGCGGAGCCAACCGAGCCGTTGCCCGCCGAAGCGATATTTGCGGTGTCGATAGTTGGGCCAAACAGGAATGCGTAAATCAGGCCTATCCATGCGCCGGTTACTGCCCCGCTAAAGGCAACTCGGGCATAGCTCATCTTGCCGCGCAGTCGCTCGACCGATCGAAGGTCCGAACCGACAATCGCGATGAAGCCTGCCGGAAAGTTGTTGCGCACCAACTTCTCGACATAAGAGACGGCATCTGCGTATTGCGAGAAATCGGCAATGACCTCTCCGTTAGGAATTGCGGGAGATGCATTGCGAGATGAACGTTTGGTAGCCATAGATATCCATTCTGGCATGCCATCAAGCCCTCGTCTAAGGTTGAACCTGTGAGTGCGAACAGAGTATTTGTGGCCAGATTGGCTGGCTGTGGCGTCTTTGACCCCGCGGGAGACCGTGTTGGAAAAGTCATCGACGTTCTTGTGTCGTACCGAAAATCTGGAGCACCTCGGGTGACCGGACTAATGGTTGAAATCACCGGCCGTCGCAAGGTTTTTGTGCCAATCGCCCGCATCACCTCGATCGCCAACGGCCAGGTCATCTCGACCGGGCTGATTGACCTTCGCCGCTTTACCCAGCGTGGCCAAGAAAACCGTGTCATCGCCGAAATGCTCGGTCGCAAGGTCACCCTGTTAGATGCCAGCGGTACCGCAAGCATCGAGGATGTCGCAATCGAGCAGGCGAAGAACAAAGACTGGACCGTCAGCGAGCTTTTCTTGCGCCGCCCAAAGACCTCGGCTTCGCCTTTTGCCCGAGGTGCCACGCTATTTGCAACCTGGGAACAGGTCAGCGAGAGCAAGGATGCCGAAGGGCAGTCTGCTCAGCAACTTATTGCTTCTTACTCTGAGTTGCGACCTGCCGACCTCGCCAACGCGCTGCTAGATCTATCCGATGAGCGCATGCTCGAGGTTGCCGAAGAACTCGACGACGAGCGTCTTGCCGATTTGCTAGAAGAGCTTCCCGAAGAAGAACAGCTCGACATCATGAAAGAGCTCGATGACGAACGTGCCGCCGAGGTTCTCGATTTGATGGAACCCGATGACGCAGCCGACCTGATGGCTAACTTGCCCGAGGCTCGCACCGAAGCAATTTTTGAACTCATGGATGAAGAAGAAGCAGACGACATTCGAATGCTAATGCAGTTTGACGAATTCACCGCCGGTGGTTTGATGACCACCGAACCAATTATTTGTGCTGCGGATATGACGGTTGCCGAAGCGATGGCGCAGATTCGTCGCAAAGAGATTTCACCGGTGCTCGCGGCTCAGGTTTTCATCACGCTGCCTCCTTACGAAGTTGCCACCGGGCGCTACCTCGGCGTCGTTCACTTTCAGAAGATGTTGCGTCGACCACCGCACGAACGTCTCGGTTCGATGCTCGACACAGAACTCGAGCCGCTAAAACCGCACACGCACATTTCTGTGATTCACCGAACCCTGGCCACCTATAACCTCGTGGCCCTTCCTGTTGTTGACGACCAGCACCACCTAATTGGCGTGGTCACTGTTGACGACGTGCTCGACCACCTATTGCCAGACGACTGGCGAACCGAAGACGAAAGCGAGGTGCAGCGTGGCTAAGAACCGTTTCGATGCACCGATTGGCACCCGCTCTCGCTTCTTGCCAAAGCTGCGGGTGAACCCGGAGAGCTTCGGCCGCGCCTCAGAGGGCTTCGCTAGGGCTATGGGCACCGGCGGCTTCTTGATCGGCATGACCTTCTTCGTGGCCATCTGGCTCACCTGGAACACCCTGGCCCCCGAGTCGGCACAGTTCGACCCGCGCACACTCAATTTCACCTTGCTCACGCTGATTCTTTCAATGCAGGCGTCGTACGCTGCGCCACTTATTTTGTTGGCTCAGAACCGCCAGGATGACCGCGATCGCGTGAAGTTTGAGCAAGACCGCCAGCGTGCCGAGCGCAACCTTGCAGACACCGAATACCTTGCCCGCGAGGTTGTTGCGCTGCGCATGGCGATTAGCGAATTGGCGAGCCGCGAGTTTGTGCGCGACGAGATTCGCGACCAGTTGCGAGACATGTCTGCAGATTTGGTTGAGCAACTCGGCCAAACTGCGCCTGCCAAAAAAGCAACCAAGCCGGCTGCCAAGAAGAGCAAGTAGTGCAAGACAAAATTCGCCGCGCGCTCGACGCGGTGATTGATCCTGAACTTCGCAAACCAATTACCGAACTCGGCATGGTTGGCGAAATCGAAATTATCGGCAATAGCGCTGTCGTGAATTTGAAACTCACAATCACAGGCTGCCCAGCCGCGCAAAAAATTGAGCGTGACACTCTTGCCGCTGCGAGCCAAGTCGAAGGAATCGAAAACGTATCCGTGGTGCTCGGCGTAATGACCGAAGCAGAACGCGCGGTGCTCAAGGAACAACTTCGCGGTGGTCGCGCGGTTAGAACCAACCCGTTCGACGAAGACACATACACACGCATCTACCTGGTTGGCTCGGGCAAGGGTGGCGTCGGCAAATCTTCGATCACCGCAAACCTCGCGGTTGCCCTTGCGATGCAGGGCAACAAGGTCGGGCTAATCGACGCAGACATTTTTGGTTTCTCGATTCCGGGGCAACTCGGCATCACCGGCAAGCCGACCAAGGTTGATGATTTGATTTTGCCGCCGGTCTTTGAACTCGAATCGGGCAACGGTTTTGTCAAAGTCATTTCGATCGGCATGTTCGTCGAAGAGGGCAAGGCCGTGGCTTGGCGCGGGCCTATGTTGCACCGCGCCATTCAACAGTTTTTGACCGATGTGCACTGGGGCGACCTCGACTTCTTACTGGTCGACCTGCCGCCCGGCACCGGTGACGTTGCCATCAGTCTCGGTCAGCTCTTGCCGACCGCCAAGTCGATTGTGGTCACCACTCCCCAGCCGGCGGCCGCAGACATTGCGGCCCGCACCGCCGCGGTTGGCTTGCAGACCGGGCAGCGCATCCTCGGGGTAATCGAAAACATGAGTTGGCTAGAGAACCCCGATGGCACGCGAACCGAGCTATTCGGCAGCGGTGGCGGCGAGACGGTAGCCAAACAACTCAGCGAGCTCGCAAAGGCCCCGGTGCCTTTGCTCGGCCAAATTGCCATGAGCCAAGCCCTGCGCGAAGGTTCAGACACCGGAAAGCCGGTGGTCGTTGACCAGCCAACAGATTCGGCGGCTTTGCAGATTCTGCAAATTGCGTCACTGATTGCGCAAGACAAGCTCGAGCGGGCCAGCCGCAGCCTTAAACTCAACCTGTGACCGATACCAGCATCGCGGGCCTGATCTCGCACTTCGCACCGACCGACAAGACCCATGCGGTAATTAACCCGACATCGGCTAAACGCATCTACGACCTTCCGCAGTTATCTG
>CAIKYE010000210.1 GCA_903831585.1 uncultured Micrococcales bacterium
AATGGTTGCCTTGATACCGAGCTTCTTGGCTGCTAGGGCAACGCCCTGAGCGTGGTTTCCGGCAGAGGCGGCAACGACTCCACGCTTGCGTTCGGCGGCGGTCAACTTACTCATGCGGTTGAACGCTCCACGAAGTTTGTACGCGCCGGTGCGCTGAAGGTTCTCAGCCTTCAGAAAGACCTCTTGGCCAACCAGGTTGCTCAAAAAGTTGCTGTGCAGAACCGGGGTCTCAATTGCCACCTGACGCACGTTGGTCAGGGCTTGCTCGAAGTCTGCGAGGGTTGGCAGCTGAGTTGTAGTCATAAAGATAAAGTTTAGTTTGATGAGCACCAAGGAACCCAGACTTATTTCGCTAGAGCAAGCCCGCAGGCTCGCTCTTTATGCCACCGGCCTGCACGAAGCGAATCAGCCTACTTCGGTTCTTGAGACCATCACCAATCTCGGTGTTCTGCAGATCGACAGCGTCAACGTCTTCGAGCGAGCCCACTACATGCCACTGTTCTCAAGGCTCGGCCCCTACGACAAGACCGAACTTGACAAGTTGCACGGCGGCAAGCATCCGAAGTTGATCGAATACTGGGCACATGAAGCATCGTTCATTCGGACTGAGCACTACCCCTTTTTTGGCTTTCGACAGGAATACAACCAGAGGGGCTCGCGAACTAGCTATGAAAAGTGGGCGAGCGACAACCGAGAGTTTCTCGATTGGATTTTGAACGAGATTCGCACTCGCGGCCCCCTCGCCCAAGGCGATTTTGAGCACGAACGCGCGGTGCGCAAGGGCTCATGGTGGGGTTGGAGTGATGTCAAGCGAGCACTCGAATACATGTTTATGTATGGCGAAGTGGTGAGCGGTGGTCGCGACGCATTCAAACGCACCTATGCCCTGCCCGAACAAGTGTTGCCAAAGAGTGTGCTCGAACGAAAACTCGACCCAGTTTGGGCGCGCAAACATTTATTAGAGAAAGCATCGAAGGCTTTAGGAGTTGCAACAAGCAAAGACCTGGCCGACTATTTTCGTCAGGTGCATGCCAGGGTCAAACCGCTGTTTGACGAACTAGTTGCAGAGCGAAAGTTGCGAGTGGTCAAGGTTGAGGGCTGGTCTGAGCCTGCCTATGTGCACTACAAATTAGACATTGATAAGGTGCTCACCTTAGCTACAGCAAGTGAGCGCACAACTTTGCTTAGCCCATTTGACCCGCTGGTTTGGTTTCGCGAACGCAACGAGCGACTTTGGAACTTTCACTATCGCATCGAGATTTACACACCAGAGCCAAAGCGCATCTTTGGTTATTACACACTTCCGCTGCTGCATAACGGTCGCATAGTTGGGCGCATCGATCTCAAGAACGATCGCCAGAGCAAAACTCTGCTCGTGCAGTCGGCTTGGCACGAAGAAGGCATAGCAGCCAAAGAGTTGCCGGCCATCGCTCGCGACCTCGCCGCGCACCTGCGCGAGGTTGCCGTCTGGCAAAACTGCGAGAGCATCGAGGTAAAGCAAAAGGGCAACCTTTCGGCTGCCCTTGCTAAAGCGGTCAAGACTTCGAAAGCCTAGAAGGCTCCGCCCATCTTCTGCAGACGCTCGATGCGCGCCGGAATCGGAGGGTGGGTCGAGAACATGCGCTCAACCAGACCAGGCTTCACAGGGTCTGAGATGTACATGTGAGCCATTGACTTAGATGGGCGACGCATTGGGCGGCCATACTGGCCAAGCTTCTGCAGGGCGCTTGCCAAGCCTTCTGGATAGCGGGTGATCTCGACGCTGGTGGCATCTGCAAGGTATTCGCGCTGACGCGAGACCGCAGCACTAACCAATGGGCCGATTAGCCAGGCAATGATTGCGGCAACGATTCCGACGGCCCAGAAAGCCAACTGAATTGCCGCTGCGTTGCCATCGCGGCTATCGCGGTTGAAGTTGCTATAGAAAGCCATTCGAATGGCAAAGTCTGCGAGCAAACCGATTGCGCTAACCAGACCAAAGACGATTGTCGAAACTCGAATGTCGTAGTTCTTAACGTGGGCCATCTCGTGAGCCATGACACCTTGAAGTTCTTTGTCATCCATGATTTGAAGCAGGCCAGAGGTTGCAGCCACGATTGCGTGGTCTGGGTCGCGACCGGTTGCAAAGGCGTTTGGCGCTTCGTCGGGACTCACGTAAACCTTTGGCATGGGCATGCCCTGAGCTATCGAAATGTTCTCGACGATTCTCCAGAGTCTCGGGTTCTCGGCCTTGCTGATTTCGATTGCCCCGGTTGATGCGATGGCAAACTTGCCAGCGGCGAAGTACTGAATCAGCGTGTAAACCAAAACAAAACCAACGATCATCAAAGCTGATGATCCGTTGCCAGAGTAAGAACCCCACCAAAGGCTAAGCCCCGATAGCAGGGCAACAAAAACACCGATGATGATGATTGTGTTGCGCTTATTTGCGGCTATTGCCGAATACATGTATCCCCTACTCGCCTGAGCGAAAAATCGATGAGGTGGTTAGAACTTAAGCTTTGGTGGCTCAGCGATTGCTGCCGAGTCGGCTACCTCAAAGAACTCGCGCTCTTTGAATCCTAGACCTCGAACAAAGAGGGTCGCCGGAAACTGCTTGATCTTGATGTTGAGTTCGCGAACTCCGCCGTTGTAGAAACGACGTGACGCCATGATCTTGTCTTCGGTGTCGCTAAGTTCACGCTGAAGGTTCAAGAAGCCATCGTTAGCCTGAAGCGCAGGGTATGCCTCTGCAACGGCGAACAAGCTCTTGAGCGCGTTGGCGAAGTCTCCCTCGGCCTGTGCCGAAGCTGCCGGTGACCTAAGCGCCTCTGGCGATACGGTTGCTGCACGGGCCTTGGTTACGTTCTCGAAGACCTCTTTTTCGTGCTTTGCATAACCCTTGACTGCCTCAACGAGGTTTGGAATCAGGTCTGCGCGACGCTTGAGCTGAACGGTGATGTCGCTCCAAGCCTCGTCAACTCGAACGTTTAGACGAACGAGTGAGTTGTAGGTGCTCCATAGGTA
>CAIKYE010000211.1 GCA_903831585.1 uncultured Micrococcales bacterium
TGGCATCGCTCTACCAGCACCAACCTTTTGACCAGACCATGACTTACCTATCTATAGGTGAGCGCACCAACGCCAACGGCTCGAAGGCCTTCAAAGAGGCGATGCTTGCCGAAAACTGGGATGAGTGTCTCGAAATTGCCAAGTCTCAGACCCGAGAGGGTGCGCACCTGCTTGACGTCTGCGTTGACTATGTTGGGCGAGACGGCGTTCGCGATGCACGCGAATTAGTCAGCCGCTTGGCAACCGCAACCACTCTTCCACTTGTGCTCGATTCGACCGAACCAGCCGTGATCGAAGCCGGACTCGAGTGCATTGGCGGTCGAGGAATGGTCAATTCGGTCAACTACGAAGACGGCGACGGCCCCAACTCGCGCTTCGCCCGAATTATGCCGTTGGTGCGCGAGCACGGGGCGGCCGTCGTTGCCCTCACCATCGACGAGGAGGGGCAGGCTCGAACCGCGGCCACGAAGTTCGCAATAGCATCGAGGCTCATAACTGATCTCACCCAGAACTGGGGCATGCGCCTGGTCGACATCACCGTAGACACGCTCACGTTTCCAATTGCAACCGGTCAAGACGAAACCCGACGTGACGGCATCGAGACAATCGAGGCAATCAGGCTCTTGAATCAAAGTTTTCCAGGAGTGCAAACAACCCTTGGAATCTCAAACATATCTTTCGGTCTGTCGCCGGCGGCTCGACACGTGTTGAACTCGGTCTTTTTGCACGAGTGCATTCAGGCCGGCTTAACCTCGGCGATTGTTCACGCTGCCCGAATCATGCCACTAAATCAGATTCCCGCTAAGCAGCTTGAAGCCGCACTCGAGCTGATCTATGACAAGCGGGTTTATGACGCAGACGGCAACGTGAGCTATGACCCGCTGACCAACTATCTCGATGTCTTCTCGGGCGTTGACACCGCAACCGCAAAACAAACCAGAGCCGCAGAGTTGGCCGCGTTGCCGCTCGAAGAACGTCTCGAAAGAAGAATTATCGATGGTGAAAAGAAGAGTCTCGAGGCAGACCTTGACGAGGCTCTGACTGCGGGCAAGAGCGCTCTTCAGATCATCAACGAGAATTTGCTGAAAGGCATGCAAGAAGTGGGCGAGCTATTTGGTCGCGGCGAAATGCAACTGCCATTCGTTCTGCAATCCGCCGAGGTCATGAAAGCCGCCGTCGCATTTCTCGAGCCGCACATCGAAAAGACCGATGACAGCGGCAAGGGTCGCATTCTCTTGGCAACGGTGCGCGGCGATGTGCATGACATCGGCAAGAACCTGGTCGATATCATTTTGAGCAACAACGGCTTCGAGACCGTGAACATCGGAATCAAGCAACCGATCAACGAGATTCTGCGTGCGGCCGAGGAGTTTGATGTCGACGTTATTGGCATGAGTGGACTTCTCGTTAAATCGACCCAGATCATGAAAGAGAACCTCGAAGAGATGAACCTGCGCGGCGTAGCTTCGCGCTGGCCGGTTATTCTCGGGGGAGCCGCACTGACCCGCGCTTTCGTCGAGCAAGACCTTGCTGAGGTCTTCGATGGTGAGGTTCGCTACGCTCGTGATGCTTTCGAAGGATTGAAACTCATGGATACGCTCGTGCGCATCAAGCGTGGCGATGAGAGCGCAACCCTTCCAGAGCTAAAGAAGCGGGTAGTTCAGGCGCACAGCCAGCTGATCCGCACCGAGCCGGCCCAGATGCCAGAGCGCAGTGATGTCGCAACCGACAACAGCGTTCCGATTCCACCGTTCTGCGGAACCAGGGTGGTCAAGGGAATCGCGCTACGCGACTACTCTGCTTTTCTCGACGAACGAGCAACCTTCATGGGGCAGTGGGGACTGAAGCCGGGCCGTCAAGACGGCGGGGCCAGCTACGAGGAACTCGTCGAGACCGAGGGACGGCCTCGACTTCGCTACTGGCTCGATCGGCTACAAACCGAGAACCTGCTCGAAGCGAGCGTGGTTTACGGTTATTTTCCTGCTGTCAGCGAAGGAAACGACACGGTTGTCTTGCATCACTCTGCTGAAGGTGCGACCGACGGTGGTTCGAGCGGAGAGCCACTAACCGAGCGTCTTCGTTTCAGTTTTCCGCGTCAAGCGCGCGACCGCCACCTGTGCCTAAGTGACTTTCTAAAGAGTCGTGACTCTTCGAAAATTGACATAATTCCGTTTCAGCTCGTCACAATGGGATCAAAAATCGCAGAAGAGGCCAATCGCTTGTATCGGGCCAATCAATATCGCGACTACCTAGAACTGCACGGGCTGTCTGTTCAACTCACCGAGGCGCTTGCAGAATTTTGGCACTCACGCATTCGAGCCGAACTTGGTTTCGATAACGAAGACCCGACAAACGTCGAAGCGCTTTTCAAACTCGAGTATCGAGGTGCTCGCTACAGTTTCGGCTATCCGGCCTGCCCGAATCTCGAGGACCGCATCAAACTTGTGGAACTGTTGAAGCCTGAGCGAATTGGGGTCGAGCTCTCAGAAGAACTTCAATTGCACCCTGAGCAGTCGACCGATGCAATGATCCTGCACCATCCCGAAGCAAAGTATTTCTCTGTCTAATGAGCGGCGAATTGTTTCAGAGCCAACTCGCGAACTCGGCTCGCGCTCGCTCAATGCGAAGAGAACTGACCATCGATGGCAAGGTAACGGCTTACTGGTTCTACCCGGCCGCGAAACGTTCGGCGGCTTCACTAGTGATGATTCACGGGTACCGCGGCAACCATCACGGGCTCGAAGCAGTCGCCGGCGCTTTGACAGGCATGAATGTTTACATTCCAGACCTACCCGGCTTCGGCAAGAGCGAGCCGCTGACCAGCGAGCATTCGATCGCTCAATACGCAACCTGGCTCGAAGCATTCATTAGCTCACTGAGCCTAAAGAGCAAACCGCATCTCTTGGGCCACTCGTTCGGCAGCATCGTGGTTTCGGCTTACGCGGCCCGTTTCGATGGCATTGAGTCATTGATTCTCGAAAATCCGGTTTCTTCTCCGGCCCTGAGTGGCCCGAGAGCGCTCACGTCGATCGCCACCAACGCCTTCTTCAAACTCGCCGGGGCCCTGCCCGAAGCCACCGGAAATCGACTGCTCAAAGGCTGGCCGATGGTCAGGGGCATGAGCATCATCATGACAAAGTCGCGCAATCGTGACCTGCGCAAATGGATTCATGCGCAGCACGACGCAAATTTCAGCGACTTTGCCAATCGAACAGTTGCCATAGAGGGCTACAGCGCATCAATTTCTAATTGCGTCTCAGACTTCTCGACAGCCTTCAAAACCCCGGTTCTAATGCTGGTGGGCGAACTCGACGACATCACCTCAATAGAGCAGCAGCGAGCACTCTTCGATTCGCTCGATGTGCCAACAAGCCGCATGGTCGAATTCGAATCGGTTGGCCATCTCACCCACTATGAGATTCCAGACCAGATTGCTGCTTCAATTGAAGAGTGGGTGAGCGAACTAGATGACTAAGGTCAAGGCCGTCTCGACGCTGCACCCCGCTGTCACGGACTCGCTCTACTTCGACGCAAGATACATCCGTGTTGATCACCACGATGGCATAAGTCGATTCTCAGCTGGGCTCTGTGATGCAATTAGCAAACGCATCGACACAATTGCAATCATCAGCGACAATCGACAACTAGAGTCGCTTCCTGCCGGGATCAAGTTCGTCAAACTGACCGATCCGGTTTCGCTGATTGGTGAAGCATTCATTGCCCACAAGCTAAACCGCATGCAGGCAAAGCTGGTGTTTTCACCAATGCAAACGATGGGCACTCTGACTCGTAAATACAAACTGCTGCTCACTTTGCACGACCTCATTTATTACGCGCATCCCGCTGCACCGCCGAGCCTTCCTCCGCTGATTCGCTTTGGCTGGCGTTTGTTTCATAGCATCTACTGGCCGCAACGGGTTTTGCTAAACGCCGCGGATGCGGTGGTTACCGTGTCGCAAACCACCAAAGCACTTATTGCAAAACATCGGCTAACCAAGCGTGAGGTTCACGTGGTCTATAACGCTGCAGCGCATAACGATGAGCAACACCAGGTTGCGCACAGCAGACCGACTGGAGCACAGAAACTGATCTACATGGGCAGCTTCATGGACTACAAGAATGTCGAAACGCTTGTCTCGGCCATGAATCTCTTGCCGAATTACGAGTTGCATTTGCTAAGCAGAATCACCGATGAGCGCAGGGCAGAACTCTCGGCTCTCAGCGAGGGTTCGAACGTGATTTTTCACAATGGAGTGAGCGAAGCCGAATACCTGAGCCACCTAGACGACGCCGTTGCTCTGGTTTCTGCTTCTTTAGATGAGGGGTTTGGCATACCGGTCATCGAAGCAATGGGTCGGGGTTGCCCGGCAATCGTGAGCGATATAGAGATCTTTCGAGAGGTGGGTGGTTCGGCCGCGAAGTTCTTTGAGCCCAAATCACCTGAACAGTTTGCCGCTCAGGTTGTCAGCCTCGAACCAAAGTCCGAATGGCGAAAGGCCAGCAAACAGTCACTCGAGCAGGCAAA
>CAIKYE010000212.1 GCA_903831585.1 uncultured Micrococcales bacterium
ATTGGTCGAAGAGCGCGGCGACGAAGTGGTCTTTTTTGACGGTCGCAACGCCTTCGAGGCCAAGATTGGCAAGTTCAAGAACGCCATTGTGCCCGAAACCGACACCACCCACGATTTCATCCGTGAGCTCGACAGCGGAAAGTATGACCACCTCAAAGACAAACCGATTGTCACCTATTGCACCGGCGGCATTCGCTGCGAAATTCTCTCGGCGGCCATGATCAACCGTGGCTTTCAAGAGGTCTTTCAGATGCAGGGCGGCATCGTGCGCTACGGCGAAGCCTTCAAGGATAAGGGCCTCTGGGAGGGCTCGCTCTATGTCTTCGATGAGCGTATGACCATGGATTTCAGCGACGAAACCAAGGTGATTGGTGAGTGCGAGGTCTGTTCGGGCCCAACCAAGAACTTCGTGAACTGCGCCAACCTGGGTTGCAAAGACCTGGTTTTGCTCTGCGATGACTGCTCGGCCAAGTCAGAGAACCTGGTTTGCAAGCCAACCCACACCCGCGGGCGGGCAAAAGACCTAATCGGCTAGAGCCGTTTGCCGTGCTTGAGCCCTACAAAATGGCTCAAAGGTAGACTTCTAGAGAAGACGAGGTGTGTTTTGGGCTTTCTAGAAAACTTTGAAAAAGGACTTGAGCGCATCGTCACGGGCGCTTTCAGCAAGACCTTTAAGAGTGAGCTTCAACCAATCGAGATTGCCTCGGCTATTCGAGCCGAAATGGACTCAAAGGCCAGCATCGTCAGCCGAGACCGCATTTTGGCACCAAATACCTTTAGCGTTCGCCTCTCTGCCGCCGACTTTCAGCGCATGCGGGCGCTCGGGGCCAACCTGGTGGCCGAACTCACCACTCTCAGCCAGAACCACGCCCAGAAGCAGGGTTTTCAGTTTGGTGCAGCCCTCGACATCAAGCTGGTCGAAGACGGCAGCCTCAACCTAGGCCAGATCGTGGTTGCTTCGACAACCGAAGAAATTGCCGTCACTTGGGGCCCACAAATCGAACTCGACGGGCGCATCTATTCGCTCAAGGCGAGCCGCACCTCGGTCGGTCGCGATTCAAGCGCCGACATTCAGGTCGATGACAGTGGTTTGAGTCGCAAGCACTTTGAAATTCTCTGGGATGGCGCCAAGGCCGGCATCCGTGATTTGGGTTCGACAAACGGCACCAAGGTCGACGGTCGAGCGATGACCGAAAGTCCTTTGCAGAACGAGAGTCAAATTTCTGCCGGGCGAAGCGTTTTCACCTTTCGAATTGTTGCGAGCAAGGTGAGCCATGAGTGAGTTAGCACTTTTCATTGTTCGAATCGCGTTTCTTGTGGTGCTCTGGATTTTTCTCTTTAGCATTCTCTCTGTGATTCGTGCCGACCTGTTCGGGCAAAAAGTTTTCTCTAGAGTTGCAGAAGCAAACTCACCGCAGCGCGTTTCGTCGCCGGTGATTCCTCAGGCACCAAGCAACTCGCAAACCGAAATGCTGATGACCGAACCCAACGGAGCTAACGCAACGAAACTTGTAATAACCGAAGGCGATCGCAAGGGATTCACGCTTCGACTGGATCGACGAGAGATAACAATCGGTCGAGCAGACAATAGCGATCTGGTGATTGACGATGAATACGCGTCGACACATCACGCCAAGCTAGTGCTGATCAATAACGATTGGCTGCTTCA
>CAIKYE010000213.1 GCA_903831585.1 uncultured Micrococcales bacterium
GCCGGTTTCACGAAGGTAACCGCGCTCTGCAGAAACCGCGGTTCGAGTTGTGACAACTCGGTAACCCTGCTTGCGCAGAATTTTTGCGGCACGCTCAACAACGTTTGCCTTTCTTGACTTGACGATTTTGTGTGCGGGCATTCGCGCAAAGTTTCTCGGCGCAACCGGTGGCTGACTGCGAAGTGCTGCGTAGTGCACCTTGGTGCGTGGAACAACACATCCAACCAAACTCGTAAAAAGCAGAATGTAGATCGCGCTAAACCACACAGAAGTGTAGACGTCAAAGATTTGAAAATTGTCGAGCACGGCGGCCAGATCTGGGTTGTTTTCGAAATACAACTTCACACCGTTTGGATCTGCGCTGCGCTGCGGATAAATCGATCCGGGAACAGCCGCAATTGCAAGCAGCAGAAGGAGCAGAAGCGCGGTGCGCATCGAAGTTAGCTGACGCCAGAACCAGCGCGCCCAGCCGCGAATGCCAATTTCAGGTGACTCGATTTCGATGTCACGCGAATTAGATGGCCGGGAAGAACTCACTGTTCACCACCTGAAAGTATTCGATGACGAAGTTCCACAAACCGGTGACCAAGAGCAGGCCGAGCACGATCAACAAAACGCCGCCACCGATATTGAATGCACGCATGTGCTTGCGCACGAAGCTCACTGAACGGGTTGCCCACGAGAAACCGGCAGCTATCGCGATGAAGGGCAGCCCGAGGCCGAGCGAGTACGCTGCGGTCAGCGTTGTGCCACGAAGTGCCTGGCTCGAGTCGAGGCTCAGTGCCAAGACCGAGGCCAGGGTTGGGCCGATGCAAGGCGTCCAGCCGAGACCAAAGACGACTCCCAGCAGGGGAGCACCAATCAGGCCCACTCGCGGACGCCAGTGAGGTTTGATGGTTCGCTGCATGAAGCCGAACTGGCCGATCATCACCAGCCCGAGCAGAATAACGATGCCGCCGAGAATCGGTTGAATGGCCGAACTGAACGCATAGAGCCTTGCTCCGAACACCCCGAAAACTGTTCCGAGCGAAACGAAGACGGCAGAGAAACCGAGCACAAACAAAACGGTTCCGAGCACGATGCGTGACTTAGGTGCCGCGTTGCCCGAAACAAAACCGAGGTAACCGGGAACAAGAGGAAGCACGCAAGGGCTCAAGAACGAAACCAAGCCGGCGAGAATTGCAATCGGAATTGCGACGAACATCGAGCCGCCAAGAATTTGTTCGGCTAGGTTCACTTCTCGTCGACCACTCTTTGAACTAGAGCCTTGAGTGTTCCTGCTTGAACTTGCCCTAGAACACGAGCTGCAACACGACCCTTCTTATCAATTACGAGCGTTGTCGGAACTGCCTGCGGAGTTACCAAACCGGTGAATGCGAGAAGCACCGAACCAGACTGCGCGTCGATAATTGACGGCCAGGTGATTTCAAAAGTTCTGTCGAAAGCGAGTGCCGTTGCGGCGGTGTCACGAACGTTCACGCCAACGAATTGCACATTTTTGCCGACAAACATTTTGTTTACTGCAACAAGGTCTGGCGCTTCCGCGCGACACGATGCGCAAGCGGCGTACCAATAGTTCATGACGACTACCACGCCAGCAAGCTGATCGCTCTTTAGAATGCCGCCGCTTTCAGTTGGCCCAGACCAAACTATTGGCTCACCGCGATTTGCTTCTGCGAATTCTGAAACGGTTCCATCACCGGCAATGTAGTTTTTGTTGTCTCCCGCCTTGAACTGTTCGGCGAGCGAATCGTTCGAGCAGCCGCTGACCGACAACGACAGCGCTACCGCGAGCGCGGCGGCAATTGCACCGCGAATAACCTTCTTCGAAAACATCACACCGCCCCTTTATCTCGCGCGCCGGCGTCGGCGGCAGGGTCAAGGTATTCAACTTCGACCCAGTCACCGTTGCGGCGCTCAAAGGTCGTGATTGACGAGAGACCGCAGCGGCGCTGCTTGGGGCTGTGGGCAAGCCTGACACCAGAGGTCTTGCGGTGAACCATCCAAATCGGTAGCTGGTGGGTTACCAAGACGACATCGCCCGAGTCGACCTCTTTGGCGAGGTCATTCATGGCTTCAAACATTCGAGTGACGATCGACTCGTAGCTCTCGCCCCAGGAGGGAGTGTTTGGGTTGCGCAGGTGCAAATAGAGGTGCGGGCGCACGGCCAGGTGCCTAGCGCTCAGCTTGCGGCCCTCAAAGACGTTGTGTGGCTCGATTAGCCTCTGGTCCGTGACGACGTCTAGGCCGAAGTGCTCTGCTATTGGCTCGGCCGACTGCTGGGTGCGAAGCAGGGGCGACGAAACGATCTTGGCAATTGGGCGATTCAGGGCTTTTAGCGCCTTGGCGGTGGTCTGCGCCATTTCGACGCCTCGCTCGCTCAGGTGAAAGTGCGGAAGGCGTCCGTAGAGAACGCCACCTGGGTTGTGAACCTCACCGTGGCGAACCAGATGAAGACGTTCGGCGGGCATGGGTCAAGTCTACCCGCGAGTAAACTTGGGGCCAGACGCCTATTCAGGCAACACTCAGCAAGAAAGCAAGGATGACATGCGTGACCGCACTCTCGTAAAAGACCTGGCAGCACGCCCGGATGGCGAGGTCGTTCTTGGCGGCTGGGTCGAGAAGCTTCGCGACCAGAAGCGCATCCAGTTTGTAATTCTTCGCGATGAGTCTGGTGACGTTCAGGTCACCTACCCTCGCCCGGTTATCGACGAGCAGCCTGACGAGAACGATGCTCTAGCAGCCAAAATTTCTACCCTCACCGCCGGCTCATTCATTTGGGTGCACGGTCGCCTAATTCACGACGAGCGCGTGAGGCTCGGCGGTCTCGAGATTCAGCTGGATGACATCGAGATTGTTAGCCTCGCCGACCCAATCAGCCCGATTGCCGACGACACTTCAATCGACAAGCGTCTCGACTGGCGCTTCTTAGATCTTCGTCGTTCAGAGATGAACCTGGTCTTCAAGATTCAGACCACAATCGAGCACGCTTGGCGTGAGTATTGGAACGAAAACAACTTCGTCGAGATTCACTCACCAAAGTTGATGGCTTCTGCTTCAGAGTCGAACGCAGAGTTGTTCAAGCTCGAATACTTCGAGACTCACGCCTACTTGGCACAGAGCCCGCAGTTCTATAAGCAGATGGCAATGATGGCCGGCTTCGGTCGCATCTTCGAGATTGGTCCGGTATTCCGTGCCGACCCATCATTCACATCTCGTCACGCAACCGAGTTTGTTTCTGTCGACATCGAAGTTTCATGGATCGACTCGCACCTAGACATCATGTCTATTCAAGAGCAGTTGCTTGTTCGCGCCATCACTGCCGTAAAAGAAAAGTACGGCGAAGAGATCAAGCGCCTCTTCGATGTTGATGTTGTTGTTCCTGCCGTTCCGTTCCCTCGCATTCCGCTTGCCGAGGCTGTCGAAATCGTCAAGGCTCGCGGTCACGAGGTTGCTCGTGGTGGCGACATGGACCCAGAGGGCGAACGCCAGATAGCCGCTCACGTCTTCGAGCAGCACGGTCACGAGTTCGTGTTCTTGACCGACTACCCCTCAACCGTGCGCCCGTTCTATCACATGCGTCACGCAGACAACCCGGCGCTGACCAAAAGCTACGACCTGATCTGGCGCGGCACCGAGATCACCACCGGCGCTCAGCGTGAACACCGCCTCGACGTGCTCATCGAGCAGGTCAAGTCAAAGGGTCTTGAGCCTGAAGGCCTGCAGACCTACCTCGACTTCTTCAAGTACGGCGCCCCAGCACACGGTGGCTTCGGCATGGGGTTGCTTCGCGTAATCATGTTGCTGTTGCACCAACCAAATATTCGCGAGGTTGGCTACTTGTTCCGCGGACCAAACCGCCTCGAGCCTTAGTCTCAAAAAGAAATCCCCCGGATGCGCTCCGGGGGATTTTCTATCTCATCCAGTTCGCAATGCGAAGTTCTGGAACTCGCGAAAAGTGTTTCTCGTTGTTAGTCACGAGCGTCAAATTCAAACTCAGTGCGTGACCAGCGATGAGCGTGTCATATTCGCCGATTGGTGTGCCGGCTTTTGCCAGATACCAAGACAGCCGGCCGGACTCCAATGCATCTGCACTGCCAAAATCAATCACGTCTACCTCTTCAATGAACTCAGCAAAGAGTTTCTCGTTTTTTGGATTCTTAGTGCCAAGCATTCCTTCAACTAATTCGTGATATGTGACTGACGAAATCGCCCACTGAGTAAGGTATTGCTGCATTTTCGCCAAAACTCTTCTGTCACCTTTAATTGCATAACTAGAAATGTCGGTGTCTAAAAGAAATTTCATTCTGACTCAATCAGATCCCGAATTGACTGTCGCATTGTTGAAATTTCTTGGTTACGTGTGAAATCCCAGTCATCATCTGAAATTGGTCCGAGGGCCTCTTGTAACTCAAAAAATCTCGAGAGGTTCTTTGGCTTTCTTCGGTGCACGACAAAGTCATCGGCTTCGTCATTGAACTCGATATAAACAACCGCACCAGGTTCCAGTTTGAAACTGGCCGGCACGCGAATTGCGCTGCTTCCTCCATTTTTGAAAACCTTTGCTTCAAGAACTGTTTTCATGTCTGCCCCAATCTGTTATTGACTCGCCAGAATGTATAGACAAATTGTATAGACAACTTCAAACAGGGGCAAGCCCTTGCGCGCGTGTTTTGCCTTGGGGTTACTTGAGCTTCTTGATGGAGGTGTGAGCCTTAGCTGCCCACGGATACTTGAGGCCGAGCCTGCTCAGCGCAAAGACGAGTATCGGAAACCAGAAGCGCTTCAAGATCCAACGAACGGCTGCGAACATCAGCGAATCGCCTCTTCGAGAGCAGCCATCAGACGAATCGGGTCAATCTTCCAATAGTTGTGAACTTAGCCGTTGAGCAAGAGAACCGGAATCTCTTCGGAGTACCGTTCGGCGAGCTCGGGGTCATCCAAGATGTTTTGCTCGGTGATGTGAACCTGAACCGAAGAGGCCACCCC
>CAIKYE010000214.1 GCA_903831585.1 uncultured Micrococcales bacterium
CACATCAAGCTTGGTCATCACGAAGTCGGTGACGCCATTGATGCGCGCCGAGTAGCGAGCAATAGGTGCGTCATACCAGCCGCAGCGGCGCGGGCGACCGGTAGTGGTACCGAACTCGTGGCCGGTCTTGCGCAAGAACTCGCCGTTCTCATCGAACAACTCTGTCGGAAACGGACCCGCACCAACGCGAGTTGTGTATGCCTTCACGATTGCAATCACTGTGGTGAACAGGCCGGGGCCGATTCCTGAACCGGTCGAAGCGCCACCGGCGGTTGAGCTCGAAGATGTCACGAAAGGGTAGGTTCCGTGATCGACGTCAAGCATCGTTGCCTGACCGCCCTCAAACAAAACATTCTTGCTGGCCTCGATTGCCTGGTGCAATTCGAGAGCGGTGTCTGCAACCATCGGCGCGAGACGTTCGGTGTAAGACAGAAGTTCCTTGACGGTGTCATCAACCTTGATAGCCGCGCGGTTGTACACCTTGGTTAGCAAGTTGTTCTTGGCAACAAGTGCACCTTCAACTTTTTGGCGAAGAATGCTCTCGTCGAAGAGATCCTGAATGCGAATTCCGACGCGGTTGATCTTGTCAGCGTAAGTTGGGCCGATGCCGCGACCGGTTGTTCCGATAGCGCGCTTGCCTAGGAAGCGCTCGGATACTTTATCGACGGTCACGTTATATGGAGTGATGACGTGCGCGTTTGCTGAGATGCGCAACCTGGATGTGTCGATGCCACGAGCGTTAAGCGCATCTAGTTCTTCGAACAAAACCGCAAGATCGATAACAACGCCGTTTGAGATAACAGGCACTACTCCAGGAGTAAGAATTCCCGATGGCAATAGGTGAAGAGCGTATTTTTCGGTTCCGATAACAACCGTGTGGCCCGCGTTGTTTCCGCCGTTGAACTTGACTACGTAGTCGATGTGTTCGGCTAGTAGGTCGGTGGCTTTACCCTTGCCTTCATCGCCCCACTGGGCACCGACAATCACAACAGCAGGCATGAAACAGCCTCATCTCAGAAACAGGATTGGAATCGCGAGCGCGTTCCCTATAAAGTTTAGCGACGCTCGCCTTCTGGCAAAAGGCTAATTCTTGAAGACGTGGCGCATGACCCACGAGTGCATGGTGATTGCGGCCGCCGCGCTGGCGTTAATCGACCTAGTCGAGCCAAACTGGGTGATTTCTAGCACAACCTCCGAGGCCGCAATCGCAGCTTTGCTAAGACCCGGGCCTTCTTGCCCAAAGAGCAGAACGCAGTTTTTGGGCAGTTCGTAGGTTTCGATTTGCTTGCATCCTGGCACGTTGTCAATGGCAATGATCGGCAAACCCTCGGCCTTGGCCCAAACTACGAAATCTTCGACAGTGGGGTGGTGGCGCACGTGCTGGTAACGGTCGGTGACCATCGCCCCGCGACGGTTCCAACGCTTGTGGCCGACGATGTGCACCTCTGCCGCCAAGAAGGCGTTAGCTGTGCGAACAATCGAACCGATGTTTAGGTCGTGCTGCCAATTCTCAATGGCAACGTGAAAGCTGTGACGTCGAATGTCTAGGTCGGCGACAATCGCTTCCATCGCCCAGTAACGATATTTGTCGAGAACGTTTCGGGTGTCACCCTCGCGCAAGAGTTCCGGATCATAAAAGTCTTCGGTAGGCAGGTCACCCAGCCATGGGCCAACGCCCCAGGTGGTTTGTTCGTGCGATGGCTCTGGCGGTTGAGGCTCAGTGCTCATGAAGGTGTTTCGTTCGCAGGCTTAGTGCCGCGGTTGCCAAGACTGCCATGACCGCGCTGGTTATCAAAACGGATACGTTTGCCAAAGATTGCTCACCCTCAGAATTGCCGAACGAAAGCTCAGACATAAGCATTGCTACCGTGAAGCACATGCCAAAGAGAAGGCTTACGCGACGCAGTCTCGGCCAAGTGACCTGCTGCGGCAAGGTTCCGAGTTTTGACTTGGTGACCAGCCAGGTGGCACCGAGAACGCCGAGTGGTTTACCAATAACCATTGCGATTACGATTCCGATGATGATCAGCGGGCTAGCCCCTTCGGCTGAGTTAAGTTTGCTTAGGTCGACACCGGCCGAGAGCAATGCGAAGAGTGGCAGAAACGCAAATGCCACCGCCGGTTCGAGATATTTCTGAAGCTTTTGTCCGCGCGGCAGAAAGAGCCCAATCAGAACGCCGCCGAGAGAGGCGAGAGATAGAGCGTGAAAACTGCTTGCAAAGAAAATGGCAATCATCAAGATGGTGAGCGAATCATCGACCACGGCAACCGTCATTACGAAGGTTCGCACCGGTTTCGGCAACCAGCGGCCAGCAATTGCGAGAACACCGAGGGCAAAGGCGATGTCTGTCGACATCGGCACACCCCAACCGCGCGACGAAGCCTCGCCCGCGTTGATCAACGAGTAGATGATCACCGGAACTGCCATGCCACCGATGGCAGCAAAAATCGGAACTACCGCTTGCCTTGGTTTGCTTAGGATTCCGTGAGTGATTTCGTGACGAAGTTCGATTCCAATGCTCAAAAAGAAAATGAATATCGCGACACCCTTGAGGGCTTCGATGTGCGAGACAACCGCATAGCTCTCGCGAATCGGTGAATTAGCCCAAAACATCGCCACAAGTGCAGCCGAGAAAAGCAGAATTCCACCAATCATTTGTCTGCGCGCGATGTTCATACGTCAAGCCTAATCGCAGCCAAGATAGGCTGAACTCATGGTTGATAGAAGCAAAATCACTACTTGGCTCACTGACATGGATGGCGTTCTCGTGCACGAGGGCAAGGCCCTCGACGGTGCGGCTGAACTTATCAAGCAGTGGCAGGATGCTGGTACACCTTTCTTGGTGCTGACCAACAATTCGATTTACACTCCGCGTGATCTTTCGGCCAGGCTTCGCGCCGGCGGCCTAGACGTGCCAGAAGATCGCATCTGGACATCTGCCCTAGCGACAGCAGACTTCTTAAAATCGCAGAACCCGCATGGCACTGCCTATGTGATTGGTGAGTCTGGTCTCACCCAAGCTCTTCACGAAGTTGGCTACGTTCAGACCGACACCAACCCCGATTACGTGGTGCTCGGCGAGACCCGCAATTTCAGTTTCGAGAACCTAACCAAGGCGATTCGCTTGATCAACGCGGGCGCTCGCTTCATAGCTACCAACCCCGATGCAACCGGCCCGTCTGCAGAAGGTGTGCTTCCGGCAACCGGAGCAGTCGCGGCACTCATTACCAAGGCAACCGGCAAAGACCCATACATTGTTGGCAAGCCGAACCCGATGATGTTTCGCTCTGCGATGCGCAAGATTGGCGCGCACTCACAGTCAACCGGCATGATCGGTGACCGCATGGATACCGACGTGGTGGCTGGCATCGAAGCCGGACTGCACACGATTCTCGTGCTAACCGGAATCTCTGATGAAGCTGAGATTCAGAAATACCCGTTCAGGCCGACCGAAATTCTGATGTCGGTTGCCGATCTCGTCAAGCACTAGCTGCCGGTGCGTTTAGGTTTAGTTAGTGAGCAATTCGCAGGCCTGGCGGGCATTTAAGCATCGCAACTACCGCCTGCTCTATCCGGCCAGTGCAATGTCGAACATTGGCACCTGGGCTCAGCGCGTGGCCCAAGACTGGCTGGTTCTTGAGCTCACCGGCAGCGCACAAATTCTGGGAATCGTCACCGGCCTGCAATTCGCCCCGACGCTGTTCCTGAGCCTCTGGGCTGGTTCGCTTGCAGACAAGTTCGACAAACGCAAACTGCTTTACATAACCAACCTGGGTGCCGGTTTAGTTTCGGCTTGGCTCGGCCTGCTAATAGTGTCAGGCGCGGTCGAAATCTGGCACGTTTACGTTGCTGCACTTTCGCTCGGAGTCTTTAGCGCTCTAGACGCTCCTGTGCGCACCAGCTTCACAAGTGAACTTGTTGGAAGAACCGATCTGCCAAATGCCGTTAGCTTGAACTCTGCGAACTTCAATGTTGGTCGCTTGGTTGGCCCAGCGATGAGCGGTTTCTTGATTCTGCTTTTTGGCACCGGCCCTTCTTTTCTAATTAACTCGTTCTCGTATGTTGTGATGATTGTCACGCTGACCATGATTAACGCCGATGAGTTGCACACGCAAAAAGGCGCAGAGCTTGGAACCAAGATTCGAGACGCCCTGGTTTACATTCGCTCACGACTCGATCTAACCCTCGTGATGCTTACGGTTTTCTTCAGTGCGACATTCGGTTTGAACTATCAAATCTTCAACGCACTGATGGCAACGCAAGAATTCAAAATGGGCCCGGCCGAGTTCGGCTCACTTGGAACCTTCTTGGCGATTGGCTCGCTATCGGGTGCTCTCATTGCTGCGCGCCTGGAGAGTTGGCGAGTGCCGAGACGAATCATGGCGGGTGCCGTCATTTTCGGAGTCACTTTAGTTTTGTTATCCAATGCGCCGAACTACCTGGTCTATTCGATAATGCTTCCGTTCGGCGGAGCAATCGCACTCATGTCTTTGGTGTCTGCAAACAGCTATGTGCAAACCAGCGTCGACCCCAATCTGCGCGGTCGAATCATGGGTGTTTACCTTTTAATCTTCATGGGCGGCACCCCAATTGGTTCGCCGATGATCGGCTTTCTGGCCGGTGAGATCGGCATTAGAGCAACCATCGCCGTCTGTGGAACGCTGACCGCGCTGGCGGCACTCATCCTGTTCGTCATATTCACGGTCAAGAGAAACGCAATCGGGGCAGCAAAGGCGGGGTCAAACCAATGACCTCACAAGCAAAGGCCCTGCAGACCTGGCACCGCTCTGTCATTGTGATGTTCACATTGCTCGGTCCGCCAAGCATGTCGCTCTTAGTGCGACTGCCCGAAATCAAAGAGTTGCTTGGCGTTTCAACCAGCGAGCTTGGGCTTTTACTTTTCTCTGGCGCGGTTGGCTCAATCTGTGCGCTATCGATTGCGGCTCGTGTGATAGCCAGGCTAGGAACTAGACCACCGATGTTGGGAGGGTTTTATCTGGTTGCCTTTGGGCTCATAGGCCAAGCTCTCGCAGCAACAACTGGTTCGGTCTTGCTTTTTGCCATTTCTATCTTCATCACCGGCTTTGGTTTCGGCATAATCGATGTTCCGATAAACGTCGATGGCGCCAGCATTGAAGGAAAACGTGGCCGTTCGGTGCTACCACGAATGCACGCGGCCTTTTCTGTCGGCGCACTGAGTGGTGCTGCGCTTGGAACGCTCTGCATTGCACTATCTGTTGATCTGCTAACTCAGATGCTCGTTCTCTGTTCGACACAGCTGCTATTGCCAATATTCGTTCGCAGGTTTATTCCTCGGCACACCGGTCAAGACGAACATCACCGCAATGCAGAAGTTGAACGACCCGAGAAGATTAATCTCTTCAAAGATAAGCAGATTTTGTTTCTTGGCATTGGTATTCTCTGCATCACGCTCGCCGAAGGTGCTGCGGTTGACTGGTTGGCGTTGACCGTTGTCAAAGACTTCGGTGAGACAGCAACCAATGCCGGCATCGCGTTTGCGGTTTTTAACCTCACGATGACCATCACCCGTTTCTTCGGGGGCAACATTTCAGATCGTTTCGGCAGAAGAAACACTTTGCAGGTG
>CAIKYE010000215.1 GCA_903831585.1 uncultured Micrococcales bacterium
CTCGATTTCGGACCTGAACCTGAACTGGGGACCGAGCCAGGGTGTCGCGAGTGACTTCACAACCATTGATCGAACCTCTCCTGTGTTCAGTTTTGACCCGACGTTGACGTCGGCAACCGACCCGTCTTTCAATCTCACAGCTTCGGTTAGTGAGCAGGTGCAATTGGTCGATGCACTGATGTCTCCGACGCTAAGCGGCAACGGTTGTTCGCTTTCGGGCATCATCGTCACGCCACAGAATTACGTGTTTGCCATCACCAGTTGTTTCGCGGGTGCCGATGCCCAGGTGACGATCTATGCAAACAGCTACAAAGATGCCACCGGCAATCTCGGCCCATCTCAGAATGTCGTGAGCCAGATCGTGAAGGTGCAGTCTGCCTTACTTCCGTTGCCGACTTCTTCGCCGAGTCCGACGTCGACCCCAACGACGTCCGCTAGTCCGCTGCCTCTTGCCAGCCCTACCCCGACGGTCAGTCCAACACCAGAGGTTACGGTTGCGGCCCCAGCAGTCACCTTGCCCCCGATTGAGCCGCCACAGCCGCCCGCACCTGAGCTGCCCGAACTAAGCCCAGAAGCCGAGGCGGTTGTGCCAATGGCCCCGATTGCCAGCATTAGAGCTGTTGAGTCAGCAGCAAGTTTCGAGCTCGTTGTGCCACCCGTGCCACAAAGAACCAGCTCTGTCACCCAGACCCA
This sequence comes from uncultured Micrococcales bacterium, assembly GCA_903831585.1. Classification (GTDB taxonomy): domain Bacteria; phylum Actinomycetota; class Actinomycetes; order Actinomycetales; family Microbacteriaceae; genus Rhodoluna. The sequence continues at coordinate 694 of CAIKYE010000215.1, forward strand.
ACCGATTCAACCCGAGACTCTGACCAACCCTGTGCCAGCGCCAAAGACTGCATTGGTTGCCAGGGCGAACGCACCGGCTGCGAACCCCAGTTGGGTTATGCCGGCGGCAGCCGTGGTTGCGGCGGTTTTTGGAGCAGTCGCCGGAGCGTTGATTGTGCGAAGCAGGTTGTCGCGAAAACAGAGGCTGAGAGTTGCCTAGCTGAAGATGACTGTGCGTTCGCCGTCGAGCAGAATGCGGTGCTCGGCGAACCAGAGAACGGCCTGAGTCAATGTTTTTGATTCAACGTCTTGACCGATTGAGACTAGACGATTCTTAGACGCAGAGTGCTCGACTCGAACAACGTTCTGTTCGATGATCGGGCCCTCGTCGAGGTCGCTGGTTACGAAGTGGGCGGTTGCTCCGATTAGCTTCACACCTCGAGCGTGAGCCTGGGCGTATGGGTTTGCGCCTTTGAAGCCAGGCAAGAAAGAGTGGTGAATGTTGATGATCTTGCCTGCGAATTCATCGCAGAACTCCGGCGACAAGACCTGCATGAATCGAGCTAGAACAATCAGCTCAATGCCGGCCGACTTGATGTAGGTGCGCAGCATTTGTTCGAATGCGCGTTTGTCGCCTTCGCTCTTGATTGTGTGAGTCTCGAAAGCGAGGCCATAGAACTCGGCAAGCGGAGCCAACTCTGCGTGGTTGCCGAAAACGGTTTCAATTTCAATCGGAAGCTGACCTGAACGTTGACGAAAGAGCATGTCGTTAATGCAGTGCGCCGCCTTAGACACCAAGACCAGAGTCTTCATCTTGCGACCGACAGTGTCTAGGGTCCACTGCATTGAATACTTAGCGGCGATTGGCTTGATGGCTTCCTCGAAAGCGTCTCGGCTGATGGCCGATTCGATCTGCAGGCGCATGAAGAAGCGGCCTGTGTCTAGCGAGGTGTATTGGTGCGACTCGGTGATGTTTCCGTTGGCTGCCACAATCGCCCCCGAGATGGCGTGAACGATGCCTGGGCGGTCTTCACAGGCGAGGGTAAGCACCCAGTGTTCGGTGGCTAGAGTCATGAGCCTAAGTTTAAGCCGTGGGGCTAGCCAAACGACTAGTCGAGCGTTTCGTCGCGGTCTAGTCGGCGCTGCTCAACAATGCGAATTGTGATGAAAACGCCTAATCCGAGGCCGGCGACAATCATCGCAACCCCAATGATTAGTGGCAAGTTAGCCATGTTCATCCCTATTTCCAGTCAGCGCCCCATCCGAGCTTTTGTTCATACTAACGAACATAAAAAGGCATTCGGCTATAAGGACATGCCGAATAACGAAATTGTCCGGGCAATGTTCGGCTGTCCCCAGAGAGCGGGTTTCGGCTGGCCGAGCGGGTAAAATTGCCTAATGACCAGCTCAAAATTGCCCTCTTCTTTCAATGCTCCGCTGTCTGAAACCGACCCAGAAATTGCGGCTGTGTTGCAGGGCGAGCTAGACCGCCAACGCAACTTTCTAGAGATGATCGCAAGCGAGAACTTCGTTTCACGCAGCGTTCTCGAGGCTCAGGGTTCTGTGCTGACCAACAAGTATGCAGAGGGTTACCCGGGCAAGCGCTACTACGGTGGTTGCGAAGTTGTTGACGTTGCCGAAAACCTAGCGCGCGATCGCGCAAAGGTGCTCTTCGGTGCAGAGCACGCAAACGTTCAGCCACACTCGGGTGCTTCTGCAAACGCAGCAGTCTTGATGGCGTTGGCAAAACCAGGTGACCGCATTCTCGGTCTCGAACTTGCACACGGTGGTCACCTAACTCACGGAATGCGCTTGAACTTCTCGGGCAAAATGTATGAAGCTCACGCCTACGAGTTGAACCCAGAAACTTTCTTGATCGACATGGATATCGTTCGCCAGCGTGCGCACGAAGTTAAGCCTGCGGTTTTGATTGCCGGATGGTCTGCCTATTCACGTCACCTCGACTTCGCAGAGTTCCGCAAGATTGCAGACGAAGTTGGCGCAAAGCTTTGGGTCGACATGGCTCACTTCGCAGGTTTGGTTGCGGCAGGTTTGCACCCGTCACCGGTTCCATACGCAGATGTGATTTCAACAACCGTACACAAGACTCTTGCCGGCCCTCGCTCAGGTCTGATTCTCTGCAAAGAGGAATACGCCAAGAAGATTGACTCGGCAGTGTTCCCTGGTCAGCAGGGTGGCCCGTTGATGCACGTTATCGCCGCCAAGGCAGTGGCTTTCAAGGCCGCTCTAGGCCCAGAGTTCAAAGACCGTCAGCAGCGCACCCTCGACGGAGCCCGCATAATTGCTGAGCGTTTGACCCAGGCCGATGTTGCCGGCAACGGCGTATCGGTATTGACCGGAGGCACCGAGGTGCACCTGGTGCTTGTCGATCTTCGCAACGCACCAATCGACGGCAAGACCGCAGAAGACCTTCTGCACGAGGTCGGCATCACCGTGAACCGCAACTCGGTTCCGAACGACCCACGCCCACCGATGGTTACCTCGGGTGTTCGCATCGGAACTCCAGCTCTCGCAACCCGCGGATTCGCAACCGAAGAGTTCACCGAAGTAGCCGACATCATCGCCGGTGTACTTTTGCCAAACCCAGACATCGCAGCTCTCAAGGCTCGCGTTGCCAAGTTGACCGAAGCTTTTCCGCTTTACCCGAATCTAGAGAACTGGTAAAACCAAACCTATGACCGCAATTAAGCTCGACGGTCGCGCAACTGCTACGGCAATCAAAGCCGAACTGGCAACGCGTGTAATCGAACTTAAGCAGCGTGGCATTACTCCAGGTCTAGGAACACTCTTGATTGGCGACGACGCCGGTTCACACAAATACGTCGCCGGCAAACATCGCGACTGCGATCAAGTCGGCGTGCACTCTGTTCGCATCGACATGAAAGCAAGCTCTTCGGCAGCAGACATTCGAGCTGCAATTCGCGATCTAAATGATGCTCGTGATGTCACCGGATACATCATTCAGTTACCTCTGCCAATCGGCATCGACGCACTCGAAATGCTTGAACTGATGGACCCAGCCAAAGACGCAGACGGTTTGCATCCGATAAACCTCGGTCGTTTGGTGCTCGGAGTTTCTGGCGAGCTGACTTCGCCACTGCCCTGCACACCCGCCGGCATTGTTGAGTTGCTGCGTCGCTACGACGTTCCAACCAAAGGCGCTGAGGTTGCGGTTATTGGGCGCGGCATCACCGTCGGCCGCCCTCTCGGTTTGCTCATGTCTCGCAAGGGCATCGACTCAACCGTCACCCTCTTGCACTCGGCCTCAAAAGACATTGCCGAGTCGGTTCGCCGCGCAGACATCGTGGTTGCTGCCCTCGGGGTTGCCCACTTCGTTCAGCCCGACTGGATCAAGCCCGGCGCTGCCGTTCTAGACGTTGGCGTTACCCGAGTTGATGGCGGCTCAACCCTTGCCGGTGACATTCACCCAGACGTCGCCTCGGTTGCCGGATGGCTCTCACCAAACCCAGGTGGCGTTGGCCCAATGACCCGTGCGATGCTGGTCAAAAACGTGGTTGAGGCTGCGGGCTGCTAAAAGCGAGACCGAATAGCCCAAAGGTCAGGAAACACCGACCTGAACAGGGTTGAGCTCAGATAGCCAACACCCGAAGAGCCGCCAGACCCCATCTTGTGCCCAATGGTTCGCTCGACCATCTTCACGTGGCGATAGCGCCACTCCTGCAGGCCTTCATCTAGGTCAACGAGTCGCTCGCAGATGGCCGCGGCATCAGGGTCATTGCGGTGAACATCGAGCAACATGTCTTGCACGCCCTCGTGGGCTTCATAACTCACTGATACGTCTCTCTGCAAAACCTCGCCGGGCACGGTGTGACCGCGAGAGGCCAGGTAGCGAAGGGCACTATCCCAGAGAGAAGACCTGTTCATTGCTGACTCAACTCTTGCTCGAGCCGGCGAGCCCTCGATGAGGTGCTCGGCCATGCCCATGCCGGTGTGTTTCTCTGCACCCGCACCAGCCTGATCGCGTCGACCGAGCACTGCCTCGAGCTCGCGAAACTGTGCTGACTGAAAACCGCTCGATGACTGAAGACGTCCCCGAAAGGTGTTGAACTGAAGAGGAGTCATTGTCTCGAGAATGTCGAGCTGACCGACGCAAGTTTTCATGATGGTTCGCACACGACCCAGAATCGCGAGCGAGCGGTGAGTGTCGCCGTGCTCGAGCGTGCGCTGCAACTCGGCAATCTCGTGCAGAATCTGTTTGAACCACAACTCGTAAGTTTGATGAATCACGATGAACAGCATCTCGTCGTGTTCGCCGTCGCTCTCGGGTTGCTGCAACTCGAGCAGCTCATCGACCTTCAGATAGCTGATATAAGTAATCGCTTTTTCGTTTTGCTGGTCTGGCATTAGGTCACGCGGCTTCCGTTGTCGTCAATCTTTAGGTAGTCACGTTTAGCTACCGAATCTCGGATTCGCGCCATGCCATCCCAGACCTCGGTGAAAGAGGTTGGCAGAGGAGCGATGGCAAGGCGAATGGAGTCTGGTGTGCGATAGTCGGGAACCACGTTTGCATACTTGCGCAAAGCTGCGGCGATGCGTTTCGCCTCTGGGTGACCGATTGTGATGTGGCCGCCGCGCTGGTTTGCATCGCGCTTGGTCAGCAGGGTGAAGCCGAGCGGGGCAAGCCAGGCGTCGAACAGCGCAATCATCATGTCGGTGCCGATGGCAGCTTTGGCGGCGATGTTCTTGATGCCTGCCTCTTCGATCATCGAATAAGAGGTCTTCACGCAGCGAAGGCCCATGATGCTCGGGCTGGCAATCTGAAAGCCCCGAATCTGCTGGTTTGGTTCGAAGAAGGGACCCATCGAGAACTGGTCGTCTTGGGCGAACCAACCCTGAATAGGAACGCGCAGTTCGCTCTGAACGCTCTTCGAAACATAGAGCCAGGCAGGTGAACCAGGGCCCGAGTTGCCGTATTTATAGGTGCAACCGACCGCGAGGTCGACGCCCCAGTCGTCGAACTGAATGTCGATTGCGCCGGCTGCGTGCGAGGCATCCCACACAACCAAGCCGCCGTGGCTTCGAACCAAATCGGTGATTGCCTTCACCTGTGGGCGCGAACCCGAGCGGTAGTGAATGACCTGAAGTGTGACGAGGGCAACATCGTCGTTCATGAATGGTTCGAGAATCTCGGGAGTGATCATTTCGCAGTCGGCATCAACGTCGACAGAGCCGGGGCCACCCATGCCGTCGTTGTTGAGCGTAATGAGGTTCAAGCCAAACTGCTCGGCGATGCCGGCGAGAATGTAGCGGTCGGTCGGAAAGTTAGCAGCGTCGATGATGACGGTCTTGCGACCCGGACGTGCCTTGATTGCCGCAACGCAGAGTTGATAGAAGTTGACCGAGGTTGTGTCGCAAACCAGAACCTGTCCGGCAGCGGCACCGAGGGTTGCGCGACCTAGAAGGTCACCGGTTGGTTGAGCTTCATCGATCCAGTGCGACCAACCATCGACCAGCTCGTGACCCCACTCGCGAACCATGAACTCTGTGACGGCTGCAACGGTTGCCCGCGGCAAGCGCCCTAGCGAATTGCCATCTAGGTAGCACATGTTCGGGTCGGTGAGGAGGCACTGCGACTTGTAGTTCGCTAACCCGTCTTGGGCGTCTAGCTTTTCGGCTGTTTCACGAATGGTAGGGTCGCCATAATCGGCGAGCGACTTCGATGTGCTCATGAGC
>CAIKYE010000216.1 GCA_903831585.1 uncultured Micrococcales bacterium
GATCTCACGCATCGCGAGCGACTATCCAAAGGGAACCTACCCGATGAACTTCATCACCAACCACGATGAAAACTCATGGAGCGGAACCGAATACACGCGACTCGGCGGTGTTGCAGCTGCTAAGGCAGGCGCGGTTGTTTCATTCACGCTGCCCGGTGCTCCTTTGCTCTATACGGGTCAAGAGGTGGGCATGAACAAGATGCTCAAGTTCTTTGAAAAAGATCAGGTCGACTACCCGGCAACAACTTCACCGATGACTCCGTTTTACACAAAGCTCATCGAGCTGAAGACCAAGAACGCGGCCCTTGCGGTTGGCGCAGCTGCTGGCTCAATCACCGAAGTGGCCTCGAGCAGGTTCGAAGTCACCTCGTATGTTCGCACGGCAGGCAAGGCAAAGGTCTTGGTTGCGGTCAACCTAAGCGGCAAGGCGACATCCGTGAAGTTGACCTGGGGCAAAAACGCAGGCACCTACTATGACTATGCAACCAACAAGACCGTGAAGATTGCCTCGAGCCAGACGGTGACCCTGCCGGCCTATGGCTACAAGATCTACACGACCAGCAAGTTGGTCAATAAGTAGGGCCGATCGAGGGGTTGCGCTCGGGCGCGGCCAGGGCCTAAACTGGGCAATAGCCAAAGACCGCCGGTTTCGGGGTAGGCAAATCGAAGAATTTTCTGAGATTAGCTTGCGCCGACGAAGAGAGCAAAAGCTCAGCCCGCGCAGGTGTGTGAAGTAAGTTCTCGTTTCGAGAATTTTTGCTCCGTGCGTCTGCGCTCGGAGCCTTTTTCTTTCTGGGGCTAACCGGCATCAATCATCAAGGAGTGCCATGGCGAACAAGGTTCAGACCGTAGCCGAGCTTACTGACGCGTTCAAAAGCTCATCTGCCGTCTTTCTAACCGAGTACCGCGGACTTACTGTGTCGCAGCTCAAAGAGCTACGTCGTTCAATCAGTAAAGACGCAACATACGCCGTAGCAAAGAACACGCTTCTAGAAATCTCAGCTAAGAACGCTGGAGTATCGGCCTTTGAAGGCCAGCTCTTCGGTCCTACTGCGATGACTTTCGTTCACGGAGACCCTGTCACCGTGGCAAAGGCTTTGCGTGACTTCGCTAAGGCAAATCCTCTGCTAGTGGTAAAGACTGGTGTGCTAGACGGCATCACTCTTACTGAGGCTGAGGTTAAGAAGCTTGCTGACCTCGAAAGCCGTGAAGTGCTGTTGGCAAAGGCCGCCAGCATGTTCAAGGCCAAGATGTTCCAGGCCGCTTACATGTTCCAGGCTCCACTTGCTCAGGCTGCTCGCGCAGTCGATGCCTTGCGCATCAAGCAAGAGGGCTAAAAACACACGGATTTATCCACAAAACGCTTCAAAACCCCAAAATAGGAGACAAAAATGGCAAAGCTATCAACCGACCAGTTGATCGACGCTTTCAAGGAGCTTTCGCTCATTGAGCTAAGCGACTTCGTAAAGAAGTTTGAAGAAGTATTCGAAGTAACCGCAGCTGCTCCAGTAGCAGTTGCAGCAGCACCTGCTGCTGGTGGCGGCGCTGGCGAAGCAGCTGAAGAGAAGGACTCATTTGACGTCGTTCTAGAGTCAGCTGGCGACCAGAAGATCGCTGTTATCAAGGAAGTTCGCGCATTGACCAACCTAGGTCTAGGCGAGGCAAAGGCTGTTGTTGACGGTGCACCTGCAACCGTTCTCGAGGGCGCTAACAAAGACACCGCTGAGAAGGCAAAGGCAGCCCTAGAGGCAGCTGGCGCAAAGGTTACCCTCAAGTAATCTCGCTTTTTAGCTCAAAATCCCCGGTCATTCGTGATCGGGGATTTTTGTTTTTCAAATCTGGGTGTGTTCGGCAAAAAGTAGACCTGACAATATAGAGCCATGGCCAGAGTTCTCATAAACCACGGATTAGCAAATCGCCGATGGCAAGACCACTGGCAGAGACACCTGGCCAACGCGCTGCGCAAGCAGGGGCACTTGGTTTCTTACGCGCAGTTTCCGAACCCAGACAAGCCAACCCTCGAAGAGTGGCAGGCTATGTTGAACGCCGAGGCCGAGTTGTTGGTCGAGGCTGGTGAGCAGGCAGGAGAATTGATCTTTGTTGGTCACTCGCTCGGCTGCCTGAACTTCTTGTGGGCCGCGTCTGAGGGCGACCTGCCAACCCGGTTCAGCCGAGCCCTGTTGGTGGCCCCGGCAGACCCAACCCTGTTGCCAGACCTCGAGATTGATCGCCTGAACCTCAACCATCCCGACTTTTCAAGACTTGTAGCCGCCTTTGTCGACGAGGTCACTCTGGTCGGCAGCGATCAAGACAAGTGGCTGCCGCGAGGCATACGTGAGACTTTTGGCAAACCCCTGGGCGTCGAGCCGGTCGTGATTGAGGGCGGCAATCACCTGTCGATGGCCGATGGTTGGGGTTATTGGCAGGGCGTAATCGATTGGGTCAACGACCCGACGGCCGACCTAACGGTTCGCGGGTAGGCTACAAAGAAGCTCCCGATTTGCCCCACGGAGTACACAGAGTAGTTAGAGAATCCATGCGGATCTTGCTAATCGGTGCTGGCGGCGTAGGCGACGCGATCGTAAAGATTGCAGCCACCAGACACTTTTATGAACATATTGTTGTTGCCGATTTCGACCTTTCAAGAGCAGAGAACTCTATTGAGTGGGTGCGCAAGCGCAACGGTGAAGAGAAAGCCTCACAGTTCACCGCCGCAAAGATCGACGCTTCGAACGCGGCTCAAATTGTTGAGCTGACAAAGGCTCACAACATCACGCACATCTTGAATGCGGTTGAGCCAAAGTTTGTCAACACCGTTTTCTCGGCCGCTTTCACCGCTGGCGTGCACTATCTCGACATGGCGATGAGTCTTTCTGAAGTCCATGAGAGTGACCCATTCCACCTGCCTGGCATCAAGCTCGGCGATGCACAGTATGCGGTTCACGACCAGTGGGAACGTTCAGGTCGCCTTGCTCTAGTTGGCATCGGTGTTGAGCCTGGATTGTCAAACATCTTCGCTCGCTATGCGGCCGACTACCTGTTCAGTGATATCACTGAAATCTCAGTTAAGGATGGCGGCAACCTAGTTGTGCGCAACGAAGCTGGCGAGGAAATCTTTGCGCCTTCTTTCTCGATTTGGACAACCATCGAGGAGTGCCTCAACCCGCCGGCACTCTGGACTCGCGACAAAGGTTGGCACACGACCGAGCCATTCAGCGAACCAGAGATCTTTGAGTTTCCCGAGGGAATCGGAAACGTCGAGTGTGTGAACGTTGAGCACGAAGAGGTGGCAATGCTGCCGCGCAGTATTCGCGCGGATCGTTTCAGCTTCAAATATGGACTGGGCTCTGACTTCATTGGCGTGCTGAAGACCCTGCACATGCTCGGTCTCGACGGCACCAAGCCGACCCGAGTTCGAAGCGCACAGGGGCCTGTAGACGTGGCACCGCGCGACATGGTGGTTTCGGTTCTGCCTAACCCGGCAGACATCGGTCCGCTTATGACAGGCAAGACCTGCGCCGGAACCCTGGTGCTCGGCAAAGACAAGAACGGTCGCGAACGCGCTACCTATCTATATCACGCAGCCGACAACGAGTGGACAATGGCCAACTACGAGTCACAGTGTGTGGTTTGGCAGACGGCATTCAACCCGTTGATTGCTCTCGAGTTGATGGCAGAGGGAATCTGGCGCGGTGCTGGAGTTCTCGGACCAGAAAACTTCGACGCAAAGCCATTCTTAGATCTGATGTCTTCATCGGTCGGTTACAACATCGAGTGGAAGCAGCAGGAGCGCCTACCGGCCTCACCGCTGCGGCAACCATAAACGCAAATGTCTGATTACGACGTCGCAATCATTGGCTCCGGTTTCGGAGGTTCGATTGCGGCGTTGCGTTTAACCGAGAAGGGCTATCGAGTTCTTGTGATCGAGGCTGGTTCACGTTACCGCGACGAAGACTTTGCCAAAACCAGTTTCGATCTGAAGAAGTTTTTGTTCTTTCCGAGACTTGGTCTGCGTGGCATTCAACGAATCGACTTTTTGCGCAACGTCATGGTGATGTCTGGTGCTGGCGTCGGCGGCGGCTCGCTCGTCTATGCCAACACTCTCTACCGTCCGCCTTCAACTTTCTTCAACACGGGTTCGTGGGCGAAGATGGCAGACTGGCAAACATTGCTCAGCCCTTATTACAACCAGGCCGAGCGCATGCTCGGTGTCGAGACCAATCCGTTTGAGAGCAACAGCGACCGAGCCGTCAAGAAGGTTGCAGACCGAATGGGCTTTGGCAACACCTATCGTCTGACTCCACTCGGCATTTTCTTTGGCACGAAAAAGAAACTGGCCGAGGGCACCAAAGTTGAAGATCCGTACTTCGGCGGCAAAGGCCCGTCGAGAACCTCGTGCATCAACTGCGGTGAATGCATGACCGGCTGCCGTCACGGCGCTAAGAACACCCTGGTTAAGAATTACCTCTATCTGGCCGAGTCGGCTGGAGCCCAGGTAATTGCTGACACCACGGTCACCGACATCCAAGAGGTGAACGACGGCAGCTACCTGCTTTCAACCAGACACAGTTCGTCGGTCGGCACCATCAAACCTAAGTTGATAACCGCAGATCAGGTCATTGTCGCTGCCGGTGCACTCGGCACCGCCAAGCTTTTGCAGAAGGTTCGCGCAAAGGGCCGCCTTGCCGGCATGAGTGAAAAACTCGGCTACCTGAGTCGAACCAATAGTGAATCGCTGCTGGGTGTGGTTTCACGCGGTGACGATGTTGACTACACAGAAGGCAGTGCAATTACCTCAAGTGTGTTTCCTGATGAGCACACTCACATCGAACCGGTTCGCTACGGTCACGGCAGCGGGTTCATGGGAATCATGGTCTCACTCATGGCATCTGGAAAGAGGGGCCAGACTCCAACACCACTGCGTCTGCTAGGTGTAACCCTGCGCAACCTGAACCTGCTTCCTAAGTTTTATAACCTTCGCACCTGGCCTGAGCGCGCACTCATTTTGCTTGTCATGCAGGCGCGTGACAACTCGCTAACCACTTTTGCAAAGACAACAATTTTTGGTCGCAAGAAACTGACTTCTCGCCAGGGATACGGCGAGGCTAACCCTGCCTGGGTAAAAGCCGGTCACGACTTCACGCGTGAATTAGCCGCCGACATGAACGGAATACCGGGTGCGGTTGCGACCGAGCCGTTCGGTATTCCGATGACCGCACACTTCTTGGGCGGGTGCGTTATCGCAGCAAACGCAAACGAGGGAGTTGTTGACGGTTATCTTCGCGCCTTTGGTCAACCCGGTTTACACATCTTCGACGGCTCAACACTCTCTGCGAATCCGGGTGTGAACCCATCGCTGTCAATTGCCGCTCAGGCAGAGTGGGCAGCCGCTCACTGGCCAAACAAGGGTGAGCGCGATTCACGACCAAAGCTGGGCGCTAAGTTTCGAATCACAAATCCGGTTGAGCCGAACAGCCCGGTAGTGCCAAAGCGTGCCTCAGGCGCCCTTCGGTTGCCCATCGACGTTAAGAGCTAGTCGGTGTTTGGTCTCGATTGCGAGGCCCCAATAAGAACCGCCGATGATCAAGACAGCACCAATTAGTCCGACGATAAAGAGCCTCTCGCCACCGAATGCCGTTGCCGTAACCACTGCCCAGATCGGCTCGGTGCTCAGCAAAAGACTGGCTCTGGTGGCCGAGGTTCGAAGAATTCCATACTGCAGTGCAACGAATCCGAAGACCGTGCAGAACAAAACGAGAAATGCCATTTCTAGCCACTGCTGCGTTTCGAACTCTTGAACCAGGTTCACCACGCCAA
>CAIKYE010000217.1 GCA_903831585.1 uncultured Micrococcales bacterium
CCACCCGGTGACCTCAGCGTTTGGAATACACCGGAGTTTCAGCCGACCCTGATTGACGGTCGAATTTACGGCAGGGGAGCGGCCGATGATAAGGCTGGAATCGTCACGCACTTGACTGCAATCAAAACCCTTGTCGAAACTTTGGGAAACGACTTCGAGGTTGGCATTAGCGTTTTCATCGAAGGCGAAGAAGAAGCTGGTTCTCCAACCTTCCGCAATTTTCTCGATGAAAATCGAGACGTGCTGGCGGCAGACGTCATCATTGTGGCAGATTCGGCCAACTGGACGACCACAGTTCCAGCGCTCACCACAACCCTGAGAGGTTTGGTTTCGCAGGTTGTCGAGGTGCAAACCCTCGACCACGCGGTTCATTCGGGAATGTTTGGCGGCGCTGTTCCGGATGCCATGACAGCAACACTGAGACTCTTGGCCAGCCTGCACGACGAAGTTGGAGACGTCGCGGTTGCCGGCTTACACGCAAGCAAAGCGGCTGATCTCGACTTCACAGAACAACAGCTGCGCATTGACTCAGGTTTGCTCGATGGCGTTTCAACAATCGGTACCGGTTCGATTCTCGATCGCATGTGGACCAAACCATCGATTACGGTCATCGGTATAGACGCAATGTCGGTGCCGATGTCATCGAACACCCTGTTGCCATCGGTCAAGTCAAAAATCAGCATGCGAATAGCGCCCGGCCAAGATCCGCAAGAGGCTCTTGCACTGCTTCGAAAGCATCTCGAACAGCACGTTCCCTTTGGGGCCAAGTTGACCTATGGCGAGGTTGAACTCGGCAAGCCTTTTGAGGCAAATTCAGCCGGTTGGGCTAAGAAGCTTGCCGAACTTAGTTTGTCTGCAGCTTTTGGCAACGAAAGCGTCGATATTGGCATCGGCGGCTCAATTCCTTTCATCGCAGACCTACTCGAGGTCTTTCCGTCGGCCCAAATCTTGGTCACGGGCGTTGAAGATGCCGACTCTAGGGCGCACAGCCCCAACGAGTCAGTTCACGTAGACACCTTGCGCGGAGCTATGGTTGCCGAAAGTCTTTTTCTCATCAAAGGGAATGACCTTAGGGTCAACTAGGTTCTAGAATTTAGACAGAAACGTCTTATGAAGGAGATTTCATGTCAGACACGCTAAGCCACGAAGTAATGCTCACCGACATAGCTCGCGATCGCGTCAAGGCGCTGTTCCAGGCTCAGGGGCTCGCGGCCGATGTTCGCCTGCGCATCGAGGTAAAACTTGGCGGTTGCGCCGGTTTTCAATATGACCTCTTTCCCGATGAAGAACTCGCCGAGACAGATCTAGTTCGCGATTTCGAAGGACTCGAGGTTGTCGTCGACCAAAAGAGCGCAAATTACCTCGTTGGAGCCACTATCGACTTCGAAGACACCATCATGAAGCAGGGTCTAACCATCGATAACCCGAACGCCACAGGCTCGTGCGCTTGCGGTAGTTCTTTTAACTAAATTTCTCGGATGTCCGGTCTCTGATTGAGGCCGGATTTCTGCTTTAACCTGCGAATTTTCGGCGTTTTCAGCCCGTTCAGCCCGACTCGAAGCGTAGGATAAATAAGTAAGAGTTGTGCACCTGAAGGGTGAATTGTGCGTCGCAAAAATGGGTTCAGATGGACCGCCTTGCCTTTGGCAGCCACCCTCATATTGGTACTAACCGGTTGTTCATCCTACGAATTCTCGAGGGGATTCCTGCCGGGTGAGCCTGGCGTAACCAACCACACCGACATGATCGTCAACTTCTGGAACGGTTCTTGGATTGTTCTATGGGCGGTTGGGCTTAATGCCTGGGGACTCATGTTCTATGCGGTAATCGTCTACCGTCGCCGCAAGGGCGATAGCTCGTTGCCAGAGCAGATGCGCTATAACAACCCAATCGAAGCTCTCTTTACCGTGGTTCCACTGGTCATGGTCATCGGTTTCTTCGCTTTTACGGCAGATACGATGGCAAAAATCGAGCAGCCGGTTGATTCAGAATTGCACGTTCAGGTAATCGGAAAGCAGTGGAGCTGGGACTTCAACTACACAGACAACATGGTTTACGAAACCGGTGTGCAGGCTCAGTTCGACGGCCAACTCGGAAGCGAAGCGGCTCTGCCGACTCTCTACCTACCGGTCAACACCTCGGTAGAGATCGAACTCACTTCTCGTGATGTGGTGCACTCTTTCTGGGTTATCGACTTCTTGTATAAGAAAGACACCTTCCCGGGCAAGAGCAACTTCATGTACGTTACCCCGCAACGAGAGGGCACCTATAAAGGCAAGTGTGCTGAACTTTGTGGCGAATACCACTCGATGATGTTGTTCAACGTAAAGGTCGTTTCTCGAGCTGAGTTTGATACTCAGATGGCAGCACTTGCCGCGAAGGGCAACACCGGTTTGCTCGATGAGACCTACAACAGAAACCAGAATCTGCCCGGTAGCGGCTCAGAGGGTAAGGGGTAAGGGCGATGGCAACTGCAACCAAGACAGCACCGTCTGCTTCAATGCAGAAGAAGTCAAAGGGAAGAATCGTCGTTGACTGGCTGACCACAACCGACCACAAGAAAATCGGTTACCTCTACCTGATTACATCTTTCGTTTACTTTCTAATCGGTGGCGTGATGGCCTTGGTCATCCGTGCGCAATTGGCAGCACCCGGCCTAGACATTGTGCAGACCAAAGAGCAGTACAACCAGCTGTTCACAATGCACGGCACAATCATGCTGCTCATGTTTGCTACACCTTTGTTCGCGGCTTTTGCAAACATCTTGATGCCGGTTCAAATTGGTGCTCCCGACGTTGCCTTCCCACGTTTGAACGCAATCGCCTACTGGTTCTATTTCTTTGGCTCTTTCATTGCGGTAGCAGGTTTCTTCACACCACAGGGTGCTGCCAGCTTCGGTTGGTTTGCTTACGCACCGCTTTCAAGCACTACGTTCTCACCGGGACTCGGAGGAGACCTGTGGGTCTTTGGACTAGCGCTTAGCGGTTTCGGAACCATCATGGGTGGTGTCAACTTCATCACCACAATCCTGACCATGCGCGCACCTGGCATGACCATGTTCCGCATGCCGATCTTTACCTGGAACACGCTGGTTACTTCGATTCTTGTCATCATGTGTTTCCCACCGCTAGCCGCTGCGCTGTTTGCACTTGGAGCCGACCGTCGTTTTGGCGCACACATTTTTGACCCTGAAAACGGTGGCCCGATGCTCTGGCAGCACCTGTTCTGGTTCTTCGGGCATCCCGAGGTTTACATTCTTGCGCTGCCGTTCTTCGGCATTGTCTCGGAGATTTTCCCTGTATTCAGCCGCAAACCGGTATTCGGCTATAAGACTTTGGTTTTTGCGACCATTGCAATCGCCGCGCTATCGATGACCGTGTGGGCTCACCACATGTATGTCACCGGTGGAGTTTTGCTTCCATTCTTCGCATTCACAACGATGCTGATTGCAGTGCCAACCGGTGTGAAGGTCTTTAACTGGATAGGCACGATGTGGAAGGGTTCAATCACCTACGAGACACCCATGCTCTACTCGCTCGGTTTCTTGACCACGTTTATCTTCGGCGGCCTCACCGGTGTAATCCTGGCCTCGCCAACACTCGACTTTCACCTAAGTGATAGCTACTTCGTTGTCGCTCACTTTCACTACGTAGTCTTCGGAACCGTGGTCTTCGCTATGTTTGCCGGAATATTCTTCTGGTACCCAAAGATGACTGGCAAGATGTTGAACGAACGGCTTGGAAAGATCCAGTTCTGGTTGCTCTTCATTGGCTTCCACGCAACCTTCCTGATTCAGCACTGGCTTGGCGTTATCGGAATGCCGAGACGATATGCGACTTACCTGCCTGAAGATGGATTCGAGTGGATGAACTTCGTTTCGACACTCGGATCAGCGCTGCTTGCGATTTCGATGTTGCCATTCCTTTGGAACGTCTACATCACAGCCAAGCGCGGCGTGAAGACAACCCTCAATGACCCTTGGGGTTATGGCCGCTCTCTCGAGTGGGCAACCGAGTCACCATTCCCTCGCCACAACTTCACGTCAATGCCGAGGGTTCGCTCAGAGTCACCAGCATTCGACCTGAACCACCCGGAGCACGCGGCACCAGAGGCTAAGAGCGAAAAGAAGAAGGGCTAGTCGACCATGAAGTTCAATGCGCAGTTGATGTGGTTTCTAGCCGCCTTCTATGCCCTCGCATCAGGCGGCTACATCGTTTGGTATGCCAATAGTTACGGTGGCGCGTTTGAGCCAATCGGCTCGGCTGCTATTGCCATGCTTGCAATCATGGCTGCCTTTATAGGCTTCTATTTGCAGATGACACAGAAGCGCCAAGGCCCGGTCCCTGAAGACCGTCTAGACGCTCGAGTAGAAGACGGTGACTTCGAGATGGGATACTTCGCTCCTTGGAGCTGGTGGCCATTGTTTATGGGTCTGTTCGCGTCGGTGTGTTTTGCCGCTCTGGCGATTGGCTGGTGGATGTTCTTCATTGGCTTCCCGCTAGCGATCGTCGCTCTTATTGGTTTTGTGATGGAACGCAGCCGCGGACAAAACGCCCACTAGTCAGAACTAGATTGATCCCGCTGGTGTGAACCGGCGGGATTTTCTATTCCAGGTTGGTATCTGCCCAAATCACAATTGCGTCGTGGTGAAACTTGGCTAGGCCTGGGTTCACTGCTTCGTATGAGTCGCGATAGGGCGAGGGGAGCAGGTAGCCCTGTGCCAATGCCTTGTAGGTGGCTCTTGTCGGTGCCCAGAATTGTGAACAGAACTCGTAGTGCTGCCGCACAAGCTCTTGCACACGGTCGTCAGAAACCGGCACGGCCTCGATCTGTGCTTGCTTGAAAGCGTTTGTGATTGCGCTGAACGCTGATGTGAACTGTGAGTTTTGTTCTGCCGAGTAATTGCTGGGATAGGCAGATGCGTGGTTGGCTGCCGGGTCCAGTTCTCTCATGCATTCAGCATAAATCAGCCCCAATGAGAAATGCCCCGCCAAATTGACGGGGCAGACTCTATTTGCTTACTTCTTCTTTGGCGCTGCCTTCTTAGCCGCAGGCTTTTTGGCAGCTGGCTTCTTTGCGGTTTTCTTAGCAACTGCTCTTTTAGCGACTGGCTTTTTAGCCACTGACTTCTTGGCAGTGCTTTTCTTTGCAGCTGGCTTCTTGGCTGCCGGCGCTGCTTCGATCGCAGGAGCGTGATCGTGAATGGCCTCATCGAGTTCGAGCTGGTCAACCGGTGCGACCCGGTCTTGAAAGTAGAACTTTGAGAATGACGCGCGAACACGGGCCTTCACAGTAATCTTTCCATCCTCGTTTGGTCGGGCAAGGGTTGGCTGATATGACTTGAAATCAACCAGCTTGTACATCTCGAACTTGTCGAGAGGCTCGTGAACTTCGACGAACTCACCGTGCGGCAGTCGAATGATTCGGCCCGACTCGCGACCGTGCAAGACGATTTCACGATCCTTGCGCTGCAGAGCCAGAGCAATTCTCTTGGTAACCCAGAATGCTGCAATCGGTGCGACTATCAACAAGATTTGCATGC
>CAIKYE010000218.1 GCA_903831585.1 uncultured Micrococcales bacterium
GCTTGCTCATAGCCGCGAAGTCGGTGCTGACCGGCGCTTGCCTCAATATCACCGGTGATGGTCGCAATGTTCTTGCAGCCGATCTTGAACAGGTGGTTGGTGCCTAGAAAACCGCCGGCCACGTTGTTGGTATCGACGAAGTGCACGTCGGGTGAATCTGACGATGGGGTGCCGATAACGACAATCGGTAGCCCTCGAGCAACAAGTTTGCGAATCAGGGTGTCTTTGTGAACCTGAGCAAAGATTGCACCGTCAACCTCGTTACGGTCGAGATAGTGCGAAACGGCACCATCTTCGTCGTCGAGCGGGGTTACCAGCAAGAGAGTCTGCATATTGTTCTCTTGCAAAATTCGACTCACACCCGAGGTCACGATTCCCCAAAAAGGGTCGCTCAGGGCGGTGATGTCATCATCGATCACCACTGCGATTAGACCGGTTCTGCCGGTTGATAGCGCTATAGCCGCACGATTTGGGCGATAGCCCACCTTTTTGGCGGCCTTCATAACCGCTGCGACGCGGTCTGGGTGAACTCTTGGATCTCCGTTGAACACGCGAGAAACGGTTGCCTTGCTGACCTGAGCGATTTCGGCAATCTCGTTGTAGGTTGAGCGCGACAATGATGAATCAGCCAAGATTCACTCCCCTCATTTGTGAAACGCTTGTTTCACAAACTCTATCATCGGTGAAATACCAGCAATCTAGTCAGTATTTGAAGATCTGGCCAACTCCATCGACCGTGTAATAGCGCACGTAGTCGAAGGTGGTCTTTGCTGTGTTCAGAGCTGGGTCGGTCGGGCCGCCAACGAAGTTACCACCCATGGCGAGGTTCAGAATGATATAGAACTCGTGGTCGAACACCCAAACCGCAGCTGGGCTCGAGCCGATGTAGTCAGCCTTGGTGACCTTGTGATATTGCACGCCGTCAACAAACCAGGTGACCGAGTTAGGTGTCCAGTCGATTGCGTAGGTGTGCCACTCGGTCTGGTTTGTGTCGAGAGTTGCAGTCGAACCGTTGCTGCCGTTTGGCCCGTGCAGGGTTCCCCAGAGCATGTCTTCGTTTTGGCCCTTGAGTTCCATCACGTCAATCTCGCCGCAGCCAGGCCACGGTCTGTCTTCGATGTTTGCGCCTAGCAACCAGAATGCCGGCCAAACACCTTGCCCGAGAGAGCTCTTGGCACGGGCCTCGAAGCGGCCATACATAAAGCCGACCTTCTTATAGGTAACAAGTTTCGAACTGATCCACTTGCAAGTGCCGTAATAGCACTTGTATTGGGAAGCGCCGGAGCGGGTGGCATCAATCGAAAGGGCTCCATCGCCTGTGAAACTGGCCTGCCTCTTCAGGTACCACTGCTCTTCTGCGTTGCCCCAGCCAGCCTTCTTGAAGGCGACGCCATCGCCTTCTTGAAAGTCCCACTTCGTGCTGTCAACAGCACTGCCCGCAGGGGAATCGAACTCGTCAGCCCAGGCAAGAACGTATTCCTTTGGCTGATCGTCTGGAACGAATGACTTGGTGACAAATTTGTTCAGCGCGAATCCGCTTGCCTGCGCTGAAATAGAGACTTTGAACTCTGACATTGATGCCGATGCGGCGAACTTGTATTTTGAAGAAACCGCATTCTTGATGGCGCTGCCATCTTTGAACCACTGATACTTCACAGACTTTGTGCTTGGCGAAATTTTGAGGTTGCTGACCTGCAGAGTCGTCTTGGCTGCATCGGCAAATGCAACTTGCGTGTCTGAGGCAATCGATGTCTTGCCAACTACTAGAGCATTAGAAACTTGAGTCACTAACTTTCCTGCAACAGTTGCCGACTGACGTGCCTGAATTGTTTTGAGGTTCATAGAAGAAGTGACTTTGAGCTGCAGAGATTTAGCAGTCGAAATTGCTTTTCCACTTTGCAGCCAAACAAAGGTTTGACCCGAAGCGTCTGGCCAGCTAGCAAGCGTGAGTTTTACGGTCTGCCCGACTTTTGCCGACTCAGTAATTGTTGGTGCCGCATAGGTTATCTCTTCGGCTATCGCAACATCTTTCACGATTGGCGAAATCAGAATCGCAAGCATTGCAAGCACTGAGAATAACTTCTTCATGAATTCCTCTGACTACATGTGTTTTGTGGGTGAGGCATTGAATGCCCCACCCACAAAAACATTGATGTTTAGCTAGCCAACCTTGACGGTCGTCTTGTAGGTCTTACCTGCAATCACGACTGAGATGGTCTTGGTTCCCTTGGTAACTGAAACCGAGTAGGTCAGTTTTCCTGATGCTGGCAACTTTTTGGTTGCTTTCGGCAGGCCGGTCACCGTGACAGCGGCCGAGCTAGCGGCCTTGCCCTGAATTGTGATCGAGACCGCGTACTTGCCACTGACCGCCTTGGTTGCTGCAACTGCAGTAACACCGCTTGGTCGGGTAGTGAAGTGGAACTCGGTCATGTCTGCAACATCGGCAATTCCAGCGACTTCTGGCCAGAACTGACTGAAGACAGCGCCCTTGCCAGCTAGCGGCATAGGTGCTGTTAGTGACGCCGGGACGGCTTCACCCACGGTGTCGGTGTTGGTCATGTGGAAGACCACGTTGCCGAATATGTCGGTCTTGCCAGTCCAGAGAGCCTTGTCGGCATCGGCTGGCTTGGTTAGGTCAGCCGGGGTTGTGCCGTCGGTTACCTTCGCGTTCGAGCCACTGTTGGCTTTGCCAACGTGAAGCTTCACTGTTTGGTTCACAAGCGGCTTGCCGGCGTTGTCTTTAACCGCGTAAGCCATGTAAGCGTGACCGCCGACTGGAATGTATGCCTGACGCACTGTGATGCCC
>CAIKYE010000219.1 GCA_903831585.1 uncultured Micrococcales bacterium
CCCCCGCGATGCCGATGTTCGCCCAAGCATCGAGAGCATGACCGAGATGCTTGCAGACCAGCCCGTCGAAATCGAGATTCTCGAGAATCGTGACGGCCAGGTTCAAACCAAAGATGGCCTCAAGCCATCGGTGACCCTGGTTTTGCGGGCTACCAAGCTCTAACCCCCACTTTTGCGGGCTGTTTTGCAGATGCCGCTTGGCTAGACTTGCCCTAACGCAGACACCTTTGGAGCATTCGTGACCCGTGAATACAAGATCGCCGTCATCGGCGGAGACGGCATTGGCCCTGAGGTAACCGCTATCGCCCTCGAGGCCATCAATAAGGTGACCGCCGGTTCTGGCGTTGACTTCAAGACCACCGAGTTCGACCTTGGCGCTCGTCGCTACCTGGCCACTGGTGAAACTCTCACGGATGCCGACCTGGCAGCCCTCGCCGAGCACGACGCAATTTTGCTCGGTGCCATCGGTGACCCACGAGTCACCTCTGGCATTCTCGAGCGTCAATTGCTGCTCAAGTTGCGTTTCACGTTTGACCACTTCATCAACCTTCGCCCGACCAAGCTTTACCCGGGAGTGGCCAGCCCACTCGCCGATGCGGGCAAGGTTGACTTCGTGGTGGTTCGTGAGGGCACAGAGGGTGCTTACGTGGGAAACGGCGGCGCACTTCGAGTTGGCACCGAAAACGAAATCGCTAACGAGGTCTCGGTGAACACCGCCTACGGTGTTGAGCGCACTGTTAGATATGCATTCGAGCTCGCAGTCGAGCGTGACCGCAAGAAACTCACCCTTGTTCACAAGCACAACGTTTTGATTCATGCCGGTTCGCTGTGGCAGCGCACCGTTGATCGCATCGCCGAGGAATTCCCAAGCGTAAAGGTCAACTACCTGCACGTTGACGCAGCGACTATTTTTATGGTCACCGACCCTGAGCGCTTCGACGTAATCGTCACTGACAACCTGTTTGGCGACATCTTGACTGACCTCGCTGCGGCAATAAGCGGAGGTATCGGGCTCGCGGCTTCGGGAAACATTAATCCGACCGGGGCGTATCCGAGCATGTTTGAACCAATTCACGGATCAGCCCCAGATATCGCTGGCAAGAACCTTGCCGACCCAACCGCAGCGATTCTCTCGGCTTCGATGCTTCTCGAGCACCTCGGGCAATACGTTGCAGCAGCTCGCATCGAGAATGCCGTGGCCACCGACCTTGCCAGCCGCGGCACCGCAAAGCGTTCAACCACCGAAGTTGCCCAGAGCATTCTGGCTCTGCTCTAGAAAGGTGAAGTCATGACCAATCCGACTTTCAAGGTGACGCTCTCGAGCAACCCGAAGCCTGACGCTGAGCGCGAGGCAATTCTTGAGGCACCGGTCTTCGGTGCAAACCTGACCGACCACATGGTGGTTTGCGTTTGGCAAAAAGACCAGGGTTGGACTTCGGCCGAAGTCGTTCCTTACGGACCGATCATGATGGACCCATCTGCAGCAGTGCTTCACTACGGACAAGAAATCTTCGAGGGCATCAAGGCCTATCGTCACCAAGACGGATCAATTCACACTTTCCGCCCGGCAGACAACGCTCGCCGCTTGCAGCTTTCGGCTCGTCGTATGGCACTGCCAGAGTTGCCAACCGAAATGTTTATCGAATCGCTTCGTCAGCTGATTGCGGTTGACGGCAAGTGGGTGCCTCAGCCGGTCAATGAAAAGACTTTGTACATTCGCCCGTTCGAAATTGCCGCCGAAAACTTCTTGGGTGTTCGCTCGGCACACCGTGCCGAGTATCGCGTGATTGCTTCACCGGTCGGTCCATATTTCACCGGTGGACTCAAGCCAATCTCAATTTGGTTAGCACTCGGTTCTGCGCGAGCTGGCAAAGGTGGAACGGGTGAAGCCAAGACCGGTGGAAACTACGCGGCATCTTTGATGGCCCAAAACGAGGGCTATGAACAAGGCTGCTCGCAGGTGCTGTTCTTAGACCCGGAGACCGAAACCTATATCGAAGAACTCGGTGGCATGAACGTTTTCTTCGTCTTTAAAGACGGTCGCGTTGTCACACCAGACCTCGACGGAACCATTCTTCGTGGCATCACGCGCGACTCGCTCTGTCAGCTCATTAGAGACCGTGGGCTAGAGCTCGAAGAGCGCAGAATTGCTATCGACGAGGTGAAGGCCGGGCTTGAAAGCGGCGAAATCGTTGAGATGTTCGCCTGTGGCACGGCTGCGGTGATCACTCCGATTGGCGAATTCAAGAGCAAGAACGGCAATATCGGCAACCCGAATGCCGAACCAGGTGAGCTAACTGTTAGCCTGCGTAAAGAACTAACGGGCATTCAGTATGGAACGGTCGAAGACCGCCACAACTGGATGTTCAAGTTGAGTGACTAACCACTCGACAGAGAGAAGCAAATGCGAATCGCAAGATTCTGGCTCAATGACGAAGCCAGATTTGGAGTAGTTGACGGGCCCGAGCTGCGCGTTCTAAACGGCCACCCGCTGGTCAGCGGTCTCGAATACACCGGCGACCGCGTTGCGATGAAAGAAGTTAAGCTTCTTGCCCCAACCGTTCCTTCGAAGGTTGTTTGCATCGGCAAAAACTATGCGGCTCACGCCGCCGAGATTGGCGAAGAGGTTCCTGACGAACCGTTGATATTCTTGAAGCCTTCGACATCGATTGTTGGCCCTGGCGATTCTATTGTTTTGCCTTGGCAGAGCGAGCACGTTGACCTCGAATGTGAACTGACAATCGTGATTGGCAAGATCACCAAGAACATCGAACCCGAAGATGTTGATGCACATATCTGGGGTTACACAATCGCCAACGACGTGACAGCTCGCGACCTTCAGTTTGAAGATGGCCAGTGGGCTCGCTCGAAGGGCTTCGACACTTTCTGCCCGCTGGGCCCTTGGATCGAAACCGAGTTCGAAGTTGAGGGTGCGACTCTCGAGAGTCGCATCAACGGCGAAGTAATTCAGCACGCCGACACAACCGACATGGTCTTCAACGTGCGCGACATCGTCTCGCACGTCTCGAAGAACATGACCCTGTTGCCTGGCGACATCATCTTGACCGGCAGCCCTGCCGGCATAACCCCGATAAAAAACGGTGACATCATCGAGTGTGAGATCGAGGGCATCGGTACACTTCTGAATCCGGTTCAGTCGCAGTAGAGGCCGTTCGCCTAGACTTGACGGGTTATGACGATAATCACAGCCCCATTCACCACCGCCACCGGTGCAGACATTCGTGTTCGATTCTGCCCGAGCCCAACCGGCACGCCGCACGTTGGTCTGGTTCGCACCGCGCTGTTCAATTGGGCCTATGCCCGTCACACCGGCGGAACCTTCGTCTTTCGCATTGAAGACACCGATGTCGAGCGCGACAGCGAAGAGTCGTTTGACCAAATTCTCGAAGCCCTTCGTTGGCTCGGTCTCAATTGGGATGAAGGCGTCGGGGTAGGCGGCCCACACGAGCCATACCGTCAGAGCCAGCGCGGCGACATCTACCTGGCGGTAATCGAGAAGCTCAAGGCCAGCGGCCACATCTATGAAAGCTACCTAAACGCCGAAGAGATTGACGCCCGCAACAAGGCTGCCGGTCGTGCCATCCAGCTCGGCTATGACAATTCAGAGCGCGACCTTACCGAAGAGCAGCGCGCGGCCTATCGCGCTGAGGGTCGACAGCCTGCACTTCGTTTGCGGGTGCCAGACCAAGACATCTCGTTCACCGACCTGGTGCGCGGCGAAATCACTTTTCCGGCAGGCAGCTTTCCTGACTTCGTGGTCGTGCGACCAAATGGCCAACCGCTCTACACGCTCGTGAACCCGGTCGACGATGCACTCATGGGAATCACGCACGTGCTTCGCGGCGAAGACTTGCTGTCTTCGACCCCTCGTCAGATCGCGCTTTATAACGCGATGTTCGAAGCGGGAATCACAACTTTCATTCCGCAGTTCGGTCACCTTCCGTTTGTGATGGGCGATGGCAACAAGAAGCTCTCGAAGCGCGACCCAGAGAGCAATCTCTTTCACCACCGCGACCGCGGCTTTATTCCAGAGGGCTTGCTGAATTATTTGGCACTTCTCGGCTGGGGTCTTAGCGCCGACCGAGACGTGTTCTCGCTCGACGAGATGGTTGGCGCGTTCGACATCGTCAACGTCAACCCGAACCCTGCGCGCTTCGACCAGAAGAAGGCCGACGCCATCAACGCTTCTCACATTCGCCTGCTCGACCCAGCTGATTTCTTGAACCGCCTGATTCCATATCTTCAAAGTGCAGGTGTGCTCGGCGGGGCCGTCAACGATGCAGAGCAGGCAATTTTGGTTGAGGCCGCACCGCTGATTCAAGAGCGAATCACAGTTCTGAGCGAAGCACCAGACATGCTCGGTTTCTTGTTCAAGACCGCAGACCAAATCGTGATCGAAGATGACGCTTGTGCCGGCCTGCCAGAAAACGCAGCCGAGATCGCAACCGCTGCCGCCGAGAAGTTAGCTACCGTTAGCGATTCCGACTTCAAGACCGAGCACATTCAAGAGTTGTTGAATGCGTTACTCATTGAGCAGATGGAGTTGAAGCCAAGAGTTGCTTTCGGCCCGCTTCGCACCGCAATCTCTGGTCGTCGCATCTCACCGCCGCTGTTTGAGTCGATGCAGATCTTGGGCAGAGACGAGACCATCGCGCGCCTCAAGGCTTTCACGGCTTCGGTTTAATCGTTTGCGGGTGCCGCGAGGCGCTTGTAAGATTGACCCTTGGTGCTAGTCACCTTGGCAGCCTCTCGGGGCCGCCAAACCAGTGGGATATGGTGTAATTGGCAACACGAAGGTTTCTGGTTCCTTTGTTCTAGGTTCGAGTCCTGGTATCCCAGCAAATGTCTTAAGCCCCCGAGTTTCGGGGGTTTTTGCTTTAAGCGGGCATAGTCTGGGGTCATGCAAACCGCCGCAATCGTGATGGCCATCGTTCAGTTCTTGGTCGCAATGTTTCAGCTAGCCCTCGTCTTGGGTGCCCCGATGGGCGAGTATGCCTTCGGCGGTCAGAACAAGGGCAAGCTACCGACCCAATTTCGAATCACGAGCGCGTTCTCGTTCGCCCTCTTGCTGGCCATGGGCGGTCACTACTTGGCCCAGGCCGGTATCTTGCCTCAATTGCTACCTGAAGCCGTGAACACGGTTGCCAACTGGCTCTTGGTTGGTTTCAACGTGAGCGGATTGGTAATGAACGCGATCTCGCGCAGCAAGAAAGAGCGTCAGATGTGGGTGCCGGTGTTGCTGCTATCGGTTGTGCTCTCGATCATCGTGGCTTTTGGCTACGACTCAAGGCTTAGCTAAAACTTCTTTAGACCTCGGTCGATTCGCCAGGCTCGAGGTGCTCAAACGTGCCACCGTGCTTTTCGGTTAGCTGCTTGATGCGCCCGTTATACATCTTGTGACCCTCTTCGCTGAGGTGAATGTTGTGGGTGCCAAATGACCTCGCCGGTTTGACCTCGTCGACGAAGTCGATGATATCTGAAATCTTTGCCCATGGTGCGCTCGATGGGCAGGCGAGCAGTGCAACTTTGCGATCTGGTCGAGTGAAGCTGTCACCCGGGTAATACAAGAGGTCATTAACCATCACGCCGCAGTTTTGAATCAGCGGCATGCTGTGATGAATTTCTTTGTGCAGGTCTCCGAAGAATTCGAAAGTGAATTCGCCAACTACGTGATGGTCGCCGTGATGAACGCTGGTCACATTCAGCTTTGGCCGCGATTCGGCCAACCTCTTGCGCACGTCATCGGTGCCGAAGAGAATCGCATCGGTGTTGTCGGCAACGATTCGATCGAGCTGCTCTTCGAAGCAGTGGTCGTCGTGCATGTGAGTCATCACGACTGCGCGAACATTGCTAAGGCCAGTGAGTGGGCGAGTGTATGAACCCGGATCAATCACGGCAACATCGCCGCCCTGTTCAAGAATCAGGGTTGCGTGCTCGAGTTTGGTTAGCTTCATGCCTTCGAGAATACCCTCGTAGGCTAGAGGGATGTCCCTAGAAACCAACCTGCCAGGCACCGCTGCACTAATTGCCAAGCGGGTTTGGTGGGCTGCGCTGTTCGTTTTGCCACTGCTTTTTGTCGGTCTCTCATTGCTCGGTTGGGCCGGGCCAGCAAGCGTTTTGGCTCTGCTGTTTGTTGCCGTGATGCTTCTGCCGCTCGGTGCAAAGTCTCTTACTGTCGGCGTGGTTTATTCAGATCTGAACGCTGTGCGCGAGGGTTTTGCAAAGTTGAAGTCGATCGACATTCTCGTCTTGCCTAAGACCGGCACACTCACAGCGGGCAAACACTCGGTGGTTGGTGTGCATTCGTTTAGCACTGAAGTTTCGGCCGATGAGTTGCTCGAAATTGCGGCTGCGGTTGAAAGTGAGTCTGAACACTCGATTGGACGAGCGACTGTCGCGGCTGCCGAACTGAGGGGTCTCGCAGTCCGCCCGGCCGCTCGCGATTTGCGTGCGATTCCGGGTGTTGGCATTACCGCGATGATCGATGGCAAGGCCATCACCATCGGCGGGCCCTCGTTGCTCACCGCGCGCAATCTGACGCTCACGGTCGACCAGCTGCTCTTGGTTAATGATGAGAACTCACGTGGTCGCACCGTGGGTTATCTAATTCGCGATAACGAGTTGCTCGGCTGCATCGTGACCGCAGACGCTGTCAACGAGTTTGCCGCACGCAAGATTGCCTCGTTGCAGAAGCTCGGCAAGAAAGTGGTTTTGCTTTCGGCTGACGCGCAGGGTGTTGTCGAATGGGTGGCAGGCCAAGTGGGTCTCGATGAGGCTTTTGGTGAAGTGTTGCCGCATCAGCGCCAGGCGTTTTTCGATCGATTGCAGGCAGACGGCAAAAGCATCGCGGTGGTTGGCAGTGAGTTTGAACCCGAGTCTGCGGCTATCGAAAAGCTTGCGCCGAGCCTCGAGGCTCTCGATTGGATTGTGGTTCGTGGCGGTCGACTCAGGGGCAAACTCTGGCAAAACCGCCTTGTGGCAGCTGTGTTGACGCTGGCCGGTTTGCCAATGGTGGTGTCTTCGTTTTCGTCTGAAAACCCAGCGGCCACACTGACCTACGGTGCGGTGCTAATCTCACTCTCAACCGCATTTGCGCTGTTTCAGACTTACTCGATGAAGAGGTAACCAATGGTTCTTGGGCTGATAGTTAATCCCACCGCTGGTCGTGGTGCGGCTAGAGCTCATCATCCGATTATCAAGGCCGAGTTCGAGAGACTCGGTGTCGAAGTTATCGACTTGAGTGCGCGAAGCATCGAAGAAGCCGAAGCCAAGGCACGCATGGCAATCGCTCACCAGCAGATTGACGCACTGGTCGTTGCCGGTGGCGATGGCATGGTTCACCTCGGTGTGAACTTGGTGACTGATGCGAAATTGCCGCTCGGCATTATTGCCTGCGGAACCGGAAACGACTCTGCTCGAGCTCTTGGTTTGCCAATCGAAAACGTTCTCTGGGCAACCCAGGTGGCCGCCGATCACATTGGTCGCACTAGAAGTGTTGACGTTGGAGCCGCAGAAAACGACCGTGGCAAGTTCTATTTCTTTGGCTCAATCTCGGCTGGGTTTGATGCTCTGGTTAATGCTCGTGCAAATAAGTGGAAGTTTCCAAAGGGTCCTTCGCGCTATAAGTTTGCAATGTTTCGCGAGCTAGCCGCTTTCAAGAAACTGCGTTACAAGTTGATTGTCGACGGCGAGTATCACGAGATTGATGCAATGCTCTGCGCGGTTACCAACGTCGAGAGCTACGGCGGCGGCATGAGGGTTACTCCCGAGGCTCGGCCAGACGATGGCGAGCTGGATCTGTTTATCGTTCACAAGATTTCTCGCAGAGAACTAGTCAAGATATTTCCGAGTGTTTATACCGGCGGTCACGTAACCCACCCGGCGGTTGAAATTGTGCGAGTCAAAAAGGTTGAGATTGATTCGGGAAAAACTCCCGCCTTCGCCGATGGTGAGGCTGCCGGTCATTCGCCGCTAAAGATTTCGGTGGTTGCTGCCGGGCTTCAGATTCTC
>CAIKYE010000220.1 GCA_903831585.1 uncultured Micrococcales bacterium
CGAGAATCAACATTCCCAACATTCCATCGGTTCCGTTGATTAGTGCGAGGCCTTCTTTTTCTCGAAGCTCGATTGGCTTGATGTTTGCCTCCGCGAGTAATTCTGCAACTGGCTTCTCGATGCCGTCTGCGCCGAAGGCGCGACCCTCACCCATCGCAACCATCGCACAGTGCGCGAGTGGCGCAAGGTCACCGCTGCATCCGAGTGAACCAAACTCGTGAACAATCGGCGTGATGTTTGCGTTAAGAATTGCGGCGTAGGTTTCTGCAAGTTCTGGTCGAACACCTGTGCGACCGGTACACATGGTCTTTAGTCTCAGAAACATGAGTGCTCGTGCAACTTCTGTTTCAACAATCGCACCCATGCCTGCGGCGTGTGAACGAATCAATGACTTCTGCAACTGCACGCGATCTGCGATATCGATGTGACGGTTTGCTAATGCGCCGAATCCGGTTGAGATGCCATAGACCGGAGTCTCGCTTACGGCAAGCTTCTCGATGTGAGCACGAGTCTTTGCCATGGCCTCGAGCGCTGCTTGCGAGATGACTACCTTCGCAGAGTGCCTCGCGACCGCGACCACCTCATCTTGGGTCAGACCAGATGTGCCAAGGGTTACTGTTTGCGTCATTGCTTACCTTTGATAGACGGTCTTGCCACCCACCCAGGTTGAGTCGACTAAATCGACGCCCGGGCGGTAACTGAGGTGAATGTAGCTTGGTGCGTTCAAAACAACGAAATCGGCGCGCATGCCAACCCTAAGTGCTCCAACATCTTCTCGGCGCAGGGCTTTGGCCCCGCCAATCGTGGCCGCGAGCAAGGCCTGTTCTGGGGTGAAACCCATGTCTCGCACGGCAATCGCCATGCAGAACGCCATCGATGTGGTGAAGCTCGACCCCGGATTGCAGTCGGTGGCGATGGCAACCGTCGCCCCCGCCGCAAACAAACGGCGGGCATCGGGGTATTCAGATTTCGTCGAGAACTCGGCCCCGGGCAGCAGGGTTGCCACGGTCTTGCTTCCAGACAGCAGTTCAATGTCTTTGTCGCTGAGGTGAGTCAGGTGATCTGCGCTCGCGCAGTCGAGTTCGACAGCAAGTTTTACCGCTCCGATGTCTGCGAGTTGATTTGCGTGGATGCGCGGCTGTAATCCGGCGGCAACTCCGGCGCGCAAAACCGCTCGCGCCTGATCGACATCGAAGGCTCCTTTATCGCAAAAAACATCAATCCACTTGGCGTGCGATTTTGCAGCCTGCAACATTTTGCCGACAACTAGATCGACGTAGTCGTCGGCACGATTTGCAAATTCGGCCGGCACAACGTGCGCACCCAAAAAAGTTGTCTCGTCGGTGAACTCCTTCGCGATTCGCAAGGTGCGTGCTTCGTTCTCAACGTCGAGTGCATAACCAGACTTCGATTCGAAAGTTGTTACGCCACTGCGACGCAATTCAGAAACAAGACCTGCGGTGTTTGCTCGCAGAGTTTCATCGCTCGCCGCGCGAGTGGCGGCCACTGTGGTTTTGATTCCGCCGGCAGAATAACTCTCGCCACTCATGCGCGCCGAGAACTCTTCGCTGCGATCACCGGCAAAAACCAAATGCGCGTGCGAATCAACAAAACCGGGAATAACGGTTTTGCCAGCAACAGAAATTCGATTATCGGTAACACCGACTGATTTGCTGTCACCTATCCAAGCGATCTTGCCATCAACGACAACAATTGCAGCGTTGGTTCGAATGCCGAGAGTTCCATCGCCGAGATCACTGTCGTTTGTGACTAACGAACCGATGTCGGTTATTGCAACGCTGCTCATGAGTCGAATTTATTCGATGTCGAGCATCGGCACGTGCACGTGCTTGTGACGAGCAACCTCGATGGCATCGCCATAGCCCGCATCGGCGTGACGAATCACGCCCATGCCCGGGTCGTTGGTTAGAACGCGCTGAAGTTTTTCGGCAGCGAGATCTGTGCCGTCGGCAACGCTCACCTGACCGGCGTGAATCGAGCGACCGATGCCTACGCCGCCACCGTGGTGAATCGAGACCCACGATGCACCAGAAGAGATGTTGAGCATGGCGTTCAGCAGCGGCCAGTCGGCAATCGCGTCTGATCCGTCGAGCATTGCTTCAGACTCTCGGTAAGGCGAGGCAACCGAGCCGCAGTCGAGGTGGTCGCGGCCAATAACAATAGGTGCCGAGACCTCGCCCTTCTTGACCAGGTCGTTGAACACCGCTCCGGCCTTGTCTCTTTCGCCATAGCCGAGCCAGCAGATGCGGGCCGGCAGGCCCTGAAACGCAACCCGCTCCTGGGCCAGTTTGATCCAGCGGTGCAGGTGCTTGTTCTCAGGAAACAGCTCGAGAATCGCCTTATCGGTTCGGTAAATGTCTTTCGGGTCGCCCGAGAGCGCTACCCATCTGAACGGTCCCTTGCCTTCGCAGAACAGCGGGCGAATGTAGGCGGGGATGAAGCCTGGGAACGCAAACGATCTCGAATAACCACCCTTGCGGGCTTCATCGCGAATCGAGTTTCCGTAATCGAAAACCACGGCACCCTTATCCATGAAACCGACCATGGCTTCGACGTGCTTCGCCATCGCAGCTTCGGCGCGCTCGGTGAATTCTTGCGGCATCTTCTCGGCATACTCGCGAGCGTCGCGCAACTCGACACCTTCGGGAATGTAATAGAGCGGGTCGTGCGCAGAAGTTTGGTCGGTAACGATGTCGATTGGAACTTCGCGCTTTAGCAACTCGGCAAAAACTGTTGCTGCGTTTCCAACCAGGCCAATCGAGATCGCCTTTCTTGCGTTCTTCGCAGCGACAGCTCGGTTGATTGCATCGTCAAGATTGTCGGCAACTTCGTCGAGGTAACGATCAACAACGCGACGACGCAAACGCGATTCGTCGATGTCAACAATCAAACAGGTGCCCTCGTTCATTGTTACCGCGAGCGGTTGCGCTCCTCCCATGCCACCGCAACCGGCGGTAAGAGTTAGCGTGCCGGCGAGTGTTCCGCCAAAGCTTTGTTCTGCGACAGCTGCAAAAGTTTCGTAGGTGCCCTGCAAGATTCCCTGCGTGCCGATGTATATCCATGAGCCGGCAGTCATCTGCCCATACATGGTCAAGCCAAGTTGCTCAAGTCTGCGAAACTCTGGCCAGTTGGCCCAGTCACCGACGAGGTTTGAGTTTGCGAGAAGTACGCGAGGTGCCCACTCGTGCGTGCGAAAAACACCAACCGGTTTGCCAGACTGCACCAGCATGGTCTCGTCGTTCTTGAGGTGCGTGAGGGTCTTCACCATTGCGTCGAAGCTCTGCCAGTTACGCGCGGCCTTGCCGTTGCCGCCGTAAACGATCAGCTCTTCGGGATGCTCGGCGACCGCCGGGTCTAGGTTGTTATGCAGCATTCGCAGGGCAGCCTCTTGGGGCCATCCCTGTGCGGTTAGTTGTGATCCTCGAGTGGCGCTGAGCGGGCCGCGAGCTGCACCAGACATTGTGTTCATGAGGCTATTTCACTTCACATATGGGTTCCGCGCAACTCAAAGCACCTTTGGTTCGACCCAGCTGGGCATCCGATCGCAGCAATGGCTCTAGCATTTAGACAGAGCGAGTTAGATCTGCAGCCGAAGAGCTGTCGAAGAGATTAGGAACCCCTTGAGCGAAGACGCCCTTTGGCCGAGAGCCGCCTCGTGGTTGCAATCGAATTCGTCAAACCCTGACATCAGCGTGTTTGGTGTTCCAGCTCACAAGACATCAATTTCGAAAACCGGAGCGCACAAAACCCCTGCAGCGATTCGCAAAGCCATGCTGCGCTATTCGACATATAACGCAACCCGACGTCTCGACATTGCGAGCTTGAAGGTCAAAGACCTGGGTGATGTGAAGTCGCCAGACTCACTCGAGGGTGAACAGCGCACATCTTCGATGGCCTCCCTGGCCGCTGCGAAGTCGGCACTGACCGTTGCTCTCGGCGGCGACAACTCAATCACCTTTGCCGTTGCCCGCGGTGTTTTCGGGTCAGATCTCTCTAATGCCGGACTCATAACACTCGATGCCCACCACGATTTGCGTGACGGCATCAGCAATGGTTCGCCCGTGCGCCGACTGATCGAGGCAGGTCTTAACCCAAAGCGAATCGTGCAGATCGGCATCGCCGACTTCTCAAACTCACCGGCATATGCTCAGCGCGCTCAAGAACTCGGCATCCGCGTGATTGCCAGAAGCGAATTGCGCAGGCGTTCGGTCGAAGACATCTGGGCCGAGGCGATTTCGATTGCGGGTGCTGGCTCGGGCTCAGTGCACGTTGACTTCGACGTTGACGTTTGCGATCGCGCAGTGGTGCCAGGTTGCCCAGCTGCGGCACCCGGTGGAATCAGTGCCGATGAACTTCGTCAGTTCGCCTACCTTGCCGGCTGGAGCAACCTCGTGAAGTCGATTGATATCACAGAGGTCGATGCAACAGCTGACGCCCCTGATGGTCGCACCGTGCGGCTGGCCGCGCTGCTTTTGCTCGAAGCCGCAGCCGGCCTCGCCTCGCGCTAGTTCAGTTTGGCAAACGCCAAATAGAACGCGATTGAAAACATAACAACCGCGATCAAACTGTCGAGCACTCGCCAAAAAATCGGTTTAGACATAAACCTTGATGCGGCTCTCGCCCCGAAACCAATCGACGAGAACCAGACGATGCTCGCGGTCATGGCTCCAAGACCGAAGACCCAGCGATCTTCAGCAAACTGATTACTAATGCTGCCGAGCAATATGACGGTGTCTAGATAGACGTGCGGATTCAACAGAGTGAAGCCCAAGACTGCTGCCACGACTTTCTTCAGCGAAGTGGTTTGTGCGCCGGAGATATCCATGACTTCGTTTTTGAAGGCCGAGCGAACACTCTTTATTCCAAACCAGGTGAGGTAGGCCACACCAAACCAACGAACGCCCTCGAGCAACCACGGCAAACCCTGAATGATCGCGCCGAGACCGGCGATGCCCAAAGCAATCAGAGCGGCATCGGCAATTGCGCAGATCGCAACTACAACGAACACGTGTTGACGGGTTAGTCCCTGCCGAATGACGAAGGCATTCTGAGCACCAATGGCAACTATCAAGCCGAGGCCGGCAAAGAAGCCGGGTAGAAATGCAAACATCAGTTCAGCCTAGGGTGCTAGGAGAGGCTCACCTGAGAGCAAAACCTAATACAACCAGAACCCATGCAAACGCGATGATCCAAACAACCATGCCGGCAGTAACAACAATCGATGCCTTGAGTGGTTTCACACCGGCGGCTACGGCGCCTAAAGCAGCAAACTGGGTTCCTATCAGCGCCGGTCCCAGAAGTGCCAGCCCGAAGATCCCATACTTGTCGAAAGCCTTCAGAGCTTTTGCCAACCGTGGAGACTCGGGTTCTTTACCTTTTTTCTCTCGTTTTCTCATAATCCAGTTTCTAATTGCACTAGCCCCGTATGCGAAAACCACGATTGTTATGGCATTGCCGAGCACGGCAAAAAAGACAGTCCAGACTGGGTCGAGCCCGAAGAGAATTCCGGCAATCACCGCCGCTTCTTCCATCCAAGGAATGAGCCCAGCTAAGAAAACCCCGAATAGGCCAAGTTGTTCTAGGTTCATCGCAAACGCCTCTAAATGTCCCTCTCTCGCCACGCGAGAATCATCGAGGGTGCGGATGCGAATGCAAACATGGTGGAAATTGCCATGTAGCTGCCGTCGTTTCCTTGGGGCTGAAACAGTTTTAGCTCGGGCCCAAAAAACATAAGCAATAGAAGAAACATCACCAGGTACCCCATTGCCAAATAGGCATATCGATAGGAGGTGTTGCGAATTTGAATTTGGCGCTCATCCAGCAACTCGTCGGGTGCATCGGCAATTCCTCTTACGGCAATTCGAAGGAACGAATAGCCCATCAAGACGGCAAAGATTACAAATATCGCCGTAACACTGTAGATAACTATTTCAACTCCGTTAGAAAGGGTCGTATTGGCTTGTAACGTTGGCCAGTAACTTCCCATCGCCAATGCAACAAGGCCCATGGACATTAGGACAACAAGTATTCGTCGGTTTCTCTGAGGTCGAAGCCATCTAAATTTAGAATTCTCGTCAGTGAGTAAAGACCTCACTCCCTGTTCGGTGACGCCTTCAAACCAATAAATCTTGTTTTTCGGTTTTACAGTTACCCCTAAAACCTTTACTTTTTTGGCATCCTTCAGCTTCCACATTGTTACTTTCCTTTCTTGGATGGGGTGAGCGAGAACAACTCTGAGACTTCTCGATTGAGTGCCTTTGCGATTCGCAGCGCTAGAACAAGCGATGGGCTGTACTCGCCGCGCTCCAAGTAGCCGATTGTCTGATAGTGAACGCCCACCAAGTCGGCTAGTTCTTGCCTGGTTAGGCCGAGGGAGGTTCGCACGGCTTCGATTTGATTGAAAACCGGATCTTCAGAATTTCTACTCATGTTTGTAGCATACATACTACATAGCATTAATGCAACATCAAATTCGCAAAGAAAAACTCCCCCTATTTCTAGAGGGAGTTTTTTCCTTCGTGGAGACTAGGGGGGTCGAACCCCTGACCCCCTGCTTGCAAAGCAGGTGCTCTACCAACTGAGCTAAGTCCCCTTGCGGGTTTTGTTGCTTGCTTCACAGTCTGTTTCTAGACAATGAAGCGGCTGCTTGGTGGGCCTAGGAGGACTTGAACCTCCGACCTCTTCATTATCAGTGAAGCGCTCTAACCACCTGAGCTATAGGCCCAAGAGCCTTGTTAAGAATAGTCGTGCCGGCCCTTGAGGTCAAACCCTGCTATTCGTTCGTGAAACCGACCCTGATGCCACCCGACAAACGGGCGATGATGTTGAAGATCAAGGCCGAGACACCAGACAAGATTGTTCCGCCAACGATGTTAACTATTGCCAGGGTGCCGGCAAATGAAAGTACGCGTGGAAGGCTCAGTGTCTCAGCAACGTCAACCTGCTGAGCGTCGCCACCGGCAGCGGTGTTGAGCAAGCTGTTGAGCGAACCAAACAACCCGGTGGTACTAATCACCAACCAGATTAGAGAGAAGCCGGCGATGGTGGCGATTCCCATCGCGAGTGTGACCATGAACCCGTTGCGCACAGCAGACCAGAAGTCAATGTGAACGAGTTTGAGTTTGACTTGCTTCACCGGCGAAACGTTTCGCTTGGTTGCTCGAGAGATGAAATTGCTCATTCTGCTTCTTCCTTCGCTACTTCAGTTATGTCTAGGTTGCGTTCGGTGTTACGGGCTAATCCAAGAATGCTGTCGCCATCTTCGAATCTTGCAAAAACAACACCCATGGTGTCACGACCCTTTGCAGGAACCTCGGCCACCGCGGATCGAACCACTCTACCGCTCTCGAGAACCACGAGAACTTCGTCGTCATCTGAAACGATTAGCGCACCAACCAGGTCGCCACGCTTGTCTTCAAGCTTCGCAACCTTGATTCCGAGACCACCACGATTCTGTGCGCGGTACTGATCGACAGAAGTGCGCTTTGCATATCCACCCTCTGTGACCACAAAGACGAATGCGCCTTCGACGTCATTGATTACCGATGCGCTGAGTAGAGCATCTTCTTTCCTAAAGCTCATGCCCATCACGCCAGAGGTGTCGCGACCCATTGGTCGCAGGCTCTCGTTAGAAGCAGAGAATCGAACCGACATGCCCTTGCG
>CAIKYE010000221.1 GCA_903831585.1 uncultured Micrococcales bacterium
CGTGTCGAGCAGCGTTCGCTCAGCCCTGACTCGTCGCGAGACTCAATAAGCGCCAACATCTCGGCGCGAGTCTCTGGGTCTGGGTCTTGGGCTGCCCAGGCTGTTGCCGCGGCTAGCAGTTCATCTAAATTCATCAGCGCAACCTAGAGCTTGACGATGATTTCGGCGAGCAGAGCGCTGATGCGCGACTCCGCGGCTTTGCCGGCTGCAAGCACCTCGGTGTGCGATAGCGGGTGCTTTTGGATTCCGGCGGCGAGATTGGTCATTAGCGATACGCCAAGAATCTCCATGCCAGCTTCACGAGCTGCGATAGCTTCTAGTGCCGTCGACATGCCAACTAGGTGACCACCCATGTGTTTTACCATTTGCACTTCTGCCGGTGTCTCATAGTGTGGGCCGCGAAACTGAGCGTAGATTCCCTCGTCGAGATCTGGATCAACTGTGCGTGCGATATCGCGAAGTCGCTTTGAGTAAAGGTCAGTTAGGTCGACAAAGTTTGCACCTTCGAGAGGACTGTCTGCGGTGAGGTTGATGTGGTCACTGATTAGCACCGGCGTTCCATCGGTCCAGGTTTCTTTGATTCCGCCGCAGCCGTTGGTTAGCACCATAATCTTGGCTCCGGTTGCGGCAGCCGTGCGAACACCGTGAACAACTCTGCGCACACCGTGGCCTTCGTAATAATGTGTTCGCGCTCCGAGAACCAAAGCGTGTTTGCCGTTTGAAAGTCTTATCGAACGAATGGTTGGCAAGTGACCAACTACCGTTGGTGCTGAAAATCCTGGAACCTCGGTTGCGTCGATTGTGGCAACTGTTTCACCGATTAGATCGGCCGCCTTTGCCCAACCGCTGCCCAGAGTCAGAGCAATGTCGTGATGAGCAACGCCGGTTTTCTCAGCGATTACGGCTGCGGCCGCCTTGGCAATTTCGAAAGGATTCGCCTTTGAGTCTTCGAGTGGGTTCATGTTCTCAAGCCTAATCGCGACCACGAGACCGGCAGGCCTTCAGAATGGGCCCGACAAACGCCAACCTCAAATCCACCTCAAAAACCGCACAACCCGCACGTTCCAAAGAACTAGCGGGCGATTACTCGAGTTCGAGCAATACGGTGCCAGCAGGAATAGTCACGCCGACCTCAGCCAAAATTGACTTGACCACACCGCTCTTTTTGGCGGCCATCGGTTGCTCCATTTTCATGGCTTCGAGAACTATCAAAAGATCACCCTCGGCAACCCTGTCGCCAACCGCGACCGCAATTTTCACAACCGTCGATTGCATCGGCGCCTTGAGCAGGTTCCCGCTCGATGCTCCGCTAGCTGTGCCGTGTGACTTTCGCTTAGGGGCTGCTCCGGCCGGTGCGACAGATGTGATGGCAGCGCCGGCATGAACACGCTGCGGCATAGAAACCTCGATGCGTTTGCCGTCGACCTCTACCACCACGTTGTTTCGCTCTGCGGCAGGAGCATCCTGATCGTGAATACCGTTCCAAGCTTCGATGTCGTTGGTCCACTCGGTTTCGATCCAGCGGGTGTAAATGCCAAAGCTGTTCTTCGCGGTGTCGCCGATGAATGCTGGGTCGTTAACAATCTTTCGGTGAAATGGCAGAACCGTAGGTAGGCCTTCGACCTGCATCTCTTCTAGTGCTCGGCGCGAACGGGCGAGTGCTTCATCACGAGTGGCGCCGGTAACAATCAACTTTGCGATCATCGAGTCGAATGAGCCGCTGATGACATCGCCAGACTCGACCCCTGTATCTACGCGAACTCCAGGGCCGCTCGGGGCTTTGAACAGTTTGACCGGGCCAGGCGCAGGCATGAAGTTGCGACCGGCATCCTCGCCGTTGATTCTGAATTCGAAGCTGTGACCCTTCACCACCGGGTCGCCGTAGTCGAGCACGCCACCCTCGGCGATTCTGAACTGCTCGCGCACAAGATCGAGAC
>CAIKYE010000222.1 GCA_903831585.1 uncultured Micrococcales bacterium
CAAAAGTTTCCAGTTTGTCCGGAGTGCAAAGAGATTTATGAATCGATGCCGAACCCAGACGAGCCGTCAGACGGCTAGTTCGAACTAAATAAACTCGGTTGCAATTGCAGCGTCACCACGCACTAAGCGCAGGGCCTGAATCGGCAACTCTGCCTTGGCAACTTTATGGTGAGCTCGCGCCAGTGCCGTGCCCGACTTACCCATGAACTCCGGGTTGACCTGACCTGCTCTAACAAAACTCACCGTGAGTTCGCGGTCGTTAGCATCGTGAACCACCTGCGTCTCAGACGCAATCACTTCGGCGGTTGCAACTCCCTGCGCGTTGACTCTGCGAACTGCATTCTTTCTGCCACCCACATTGGTCTTCTGCGAACTCTTCTTGGCAACGCTCTGCCACTGCCCGTCTGAACCCTCGAATGAAACCAGTTTGTAAACAAAGCCGGCGGTTGGGGCTCCCGAACCGGTGGCAACCGAGGTGCCAACGCCATAGGCGTCTACCGGGGCTGCGGCGAGGGCCGCTATCGAAAACTCATCGAGGTCATTGGTAACCGTGATTTTGGTTTTAGTTGCACCGAGAGAATCGAGCAACGCACGAACCCGATTAACCTCAACGGCCAGATCACCAGAGTCGAGACGCACCGCACCAAGATTTGGAGCAAGCGAAATGGCTTTGCGCACAGCCGTTTCGATATCGAACGTGTCTACCAAGAGCGTTGTCTGTTCACCAAAGGTTTCGAGTTGCGCCTTGAACGCCTGCTCTTCGCTGTCGTGCAACAAGATGAACGAATGTGCAGAAGTGCCCATGGTCGCTAGGCCCCAGCTTCGGCCAGCCTCGAGGTTTGAGGTGGCGTCGAACCCGGCGATGTAGGCAGCGCGGGCCGCAGCAACAGCTCCGTGTTCGCTGACCCTTCGGCTACCCATCTCGGCCAAGAAACGTCCGTCGGCCGCGCTCACCATTCGCGATGCCGCCGATGCAACAGAAGAGTCAAAGTTAAAGATCGACAGGATGAGTGTCTCGAGCAAAATGGCTTCGGCAAAGGTCGATTCGACGGTTAGCACGGGTGAATTTGCGAAGTAAATCTCGCCCTCGCGGTAGCCAGAAATGTTGCCGCTGAATTTGTAGTTCGCTAACCAGACGAGAGTTTGGTCATCGACGACTTTTTCTGATCTCAGCCAGTCGAGGGTTGCGCTATCGAATCGAAAGTCTTTCAAAAGTTCGAGCAAGCGACCGGTTCCGGCGACGACTCCGTAGCGACGACCGGCAGGAAGGTGACGAGTGAAAACCTCGAAAACGCAACGGCGATCGGCTGTGCCAGCGTGGCGAGAGGCCTGCAGCATGGTCAACTCGTAGCGGTCGGTCAATAGAGCGGCGGTGTTAAGCACGCAACCAGCCTACCCGCGCCTAAACCAGCCGCAGTTAGACTAATTTCGTGAACGATGCCCCAATTGGAATCTTCGACTCAGGAGTCGGTGGGTTAACCGTTGCCAGGGCAATTATCGATCAACTTCCAAACGAATCAATCGTTTATCTGGGTGACACCGCAAACTCTCCCTACGGCCCGAAGAGCATTCAAGAGGTTAGAGATCTTGCCCTAACCGTGATGGATCGGCTCGTCGAAGAGGGCGTAAAACTCTTGGTTATCGCCTGCAATTCTGCTTCGGCCGCTGTGCTTCGCGATGCCCGTGAGCGTTACACCGAGGGCAGGGGAATTCCCGTCGTCGAGGTGATTCAGCCGGCCGTGCGCCGTGCCGTGGCGTCGACCCGCAACAATCGTGTTGGTGTCATCGGAACCTCTGCGACCGTGACTTCTAGGGCATACGACGACGCCTTTGCGGCGGCCGTTGACCTCGAGATAACCAGCGTTGCCTGCCCCGAATTTGTTGATTACGTTGAGCGCGGCGTGACCTCGGGGCCCGAGTTACTCAAGGTTGCCGAGAGCTACCTTGGTGAAATTCGTGACTCTGGAGTCGACACTCTTGTGCTCGGTTGCACCCATTACCCATTGCTGACCGGAGCAATCAGCTATGTGATGGGCTCAGATGTGACACTGGTTTCTAGTGCAGAAGAAACCGCCAAGGATGTTTACCGCACGTTGGTCGAACACAATCTGTTGCGCACCGAAACCACCAAACCAAGTCTCAGGTTCTTAGCAACCGGAGATGAGAAGTCATTTGGAATTCTGGCACGACGCTTTCTTGGTCCAGAAGTCACCAGAGTCGAACACGTTTCAGCTTAGAAAGGCAAACATGACCGAGAGAATTGACGGGCGCACTGCCGCCCAATTGCGCGAAGTAACAATCGAACGCGGTTGGAGCGATCACGCCGAGGGTTCGGCATTGATTTCTTTCGGTGGCACCAAGGTTTTGTGCACGGCTTCGTTTACACCGGGTGTGCCGCGCTGGAAAGTTGGCAAGGGTGAGGGCTGGGTGACAGCTGAGTATGCAATGCTTCCGCGTGCAACTCATGACCGCAACGATCGCGAAGCCGTCAAGGGAAAAGTCGGTGGCAGAACGCACGAGATTTCTCGACTTATTGGTCGCTCGCTACGCGCCATAATCGACGTTCGTGAACTCGGTGAGAACACCATCGTGATTGACTGCGATGTTCTTCAAGCCGATGGCGGAACCAGAACCGCGGCAATCACCGGCGCTTACATTGCGCTCTTCGATGCGATCGAGTGGGCGCGTGCACACAAGCACATCTCCGCGAAGGCGCAGCCGCTAACCGACAGCGTTGCAGCGGTATCGGTGGGCATAATCGACCAGATGCCATTTCTAGATCTTGCCTATACCGAAGACGTTCGCGCCGAGACCGATATGAATGTGGTTGTCACCGGCAGCGGAAAGTTCGTCGAAGTTCAGGGCACGGCCGAAGGGGTTCCCTTCGATCGAGACGAACTCAATAAGTTGCTCGACCTGGCAATTCTCGGATGTGCTTCGCTTACCGAAATTCAAAAGAAAGCTTTGGCTGTCTAGTCGCATGAAGCTGGTTCTGGCGTCTCACAATCAGGGCAAATTACAAGAACTTGCCGCAATTCTCGAACCGGCTGTGCCCGGCCTCGAGTTGGTCAGTTATAGCGGGCCAGAGCCGATCGAAGACGGAATCAGTTATCTCGAGAACGCATTGATCAAGGCACGAGCGGCTTACGAACACACCGGCATTGCTTCAATCGCAGATGACAGCGGAATAGCGGTTGAGATTCTTGGTGGTGCTCCCGGAATCTTTACCGCAATCTGGGCTGGTGGGCGAGACAACGCAGCCAATCGAC
>CAIKYE010000223.1 GCA_903831585.1 uncultured Micrococcales bacterium
GAATCAATCATGATTGAGCCCATTCGATAACTCTAACTTTGCCGCGTCGATCGCCGCTGGCAAACCAGTTGCTCCCGCCGTTAGAACGCTTCTCGACACCGATGCAATCACTCGAGAGGCTCCGGCTTGAAACAAATCTCTTGCATCGGCAAGTGCCGCACCTTGGGCTCCGAACCCTGGAGCGAGTATCGGCGTGTTCAGTTCAGCCTCTGTCTGAATAACCGAAAGTCCGCTTGCAGAGAGATTCTGTGTTGCGCCCACGACCGCTCCGAACGAACCAATAGCCGAGCCCGCACTGGTGCTGACCGAATTGATGTCTTCGAGTTGCCGAAGTATGTCTTGCGAAAGCGAGTTGTCACCAACGCGCGCTCGTTGAACGGTCTTTCCTTCAACGTTTGAGGTGGCAGCCAAAACGAAAAGACCTTTGCCTCGTTCCAAGGATTCACTCATAACTTCGGCCAAGGATCCGACTCCGAGAAATGGGCTTACCGTCAGAGCGTCGCATATGAACGGCGCTTCTTTTCCAAGCCAAGCTTCGAAGTAACCGGTCATGGTAGAACCGATGTCACCTCGTTTGGCATCCATGATCACCAAAATGTCTTCGGCTGCTGCCAGTTCAGCAAATTGCTCAAGAACTGCGAAACCTTTGGCGCCAAATTTCTCGAAAAACGCCACCTGTGGCTTGATGAAACCGACCCGACCAATAGATGCCTCGAGAACGTTCAGAGAGAATGATTTCAGCCCCTCGACAGTCTCGGGCAAGCCCCACTCTTCTAGCAGTTGCGCGTGCGGATCGACACCGACACACAATTGCCCATATTTAGCAAAGGCCTGTTCAATGCGCGTTCCGAAGCTACTTGGCAAGGGCAATCCTTCTATCGTTGGCGTGTTCTTGCAAAGACTTTACGCTGAACGGACCAGCGATGACGGCCTCGAACGAACCGATTGCGGCGCTTAGTTGCGCGATAGTGGTGAAGATAGCCTTGTCGGCTGCCGTTGTAGCAGCACGAATCTCATAACCATCCTTGCGAGCGTTTGAGCCGCTCGGTGTGTTTACCACCACATCGACCTCACCAGCGGTGATGAGTTCAACAATCGAAGGTCCCTCAATCGAGTCGGGATCGCTGTGCTTGCGAACCACCTTAACCTCAATGCCGTGCCGAGCCAGAATCGCGGCAGTACCGGATGTTGCGAGAACCTGGTAGCCGAGTTGCTGCAGTCTGCGCACCGGCAGAACAAGATGGGGCTTGTCTCGATCAGCAACCGATACGAATACGCTTCCAGATTTTGGAAGAGCAGAACCGGCAGCGGCTTGACTCTTCGCGAATGCTCGCGGAAAGTCGACGTCGATTCCCATAACCTCTCCGGTCGACCGCATCTCTGGGCCGAGCAGCGAATCAACGAAACGTCCGTCTTTAGTGGCAAAGCGCTTGAACGGAAGCACGGCCTCTTTCACCGATATTGCGGAACCGGGTGGGATGTAGGTGCCGTCTTTGGCTGGTAGTGCTCCGCTGTTAGCAATCGACTGAATACTCTCGCCGACCATTACTCTTGCGGCGGCCTTGGCCAGAGTTATTCCGAGTGCCTTTGAAACGAATGGAACCGTGCGCGAAGCTCGAGGATTGGCTTCGAGAACATATAGAACGTCGCTAGCTAGAGCGAATTGAACGTTGAGCAAACCGCGAACGCCAATTCCCTTGGCAATAGCTAGAGTCGCGTCACGCACCCGCGATATCTGAGCGATGCTCATTGTTACGGGAGGAAGCGTGCAACTTGAGTCGCCAGAGTGGATCCCTGCTTCTTCGATGTGTTCCATGACTCCACCGACATAGAGTTGCTCACCGTCGAAGA
>CAIKYE010000224.1 GCA_903831585.1 uncultured Micrococcales bacterium
AGTCGAGCAGGTGCTCGAAGAGTATTCGGGCGAGAAGATTCTGCACTCGAGCATCGACGGTTGCGGTGCTCCGCTGCACGCAATGACCGTCGAAGGCTTAGCCCGTGCGATAGGCAAGTTCACGTCAACCGACAGCGATGTCGTCGATGCCATGCTTGCCAACACCTGGGCCGTCGGCGACACCGCATCGATGGATGCACTGGTGATGAAGCACGGCATGACCGCCAAGATTGGTGCCGAGGGCGTCTTTGTGATTGGTCTCAAGACGGGTCACGGTGTTGCGGTGAAGATTGCCGATGGCTCGCTGCGTGCGGCACCGCTGGTAGCGCTTGCATTGCTGCAACGAAACCAACTGATCACTGATGCTGCCTTAGCCGAGCTCAAGACCGCGCTCGCGGTCAAGTCGCTCGGCGGAGCTCAAGTGCTTGGCGAACTCAAAGTACTATGAAGTTGAACGTCAGAAAAATCGATTGGAGAACCAAATGGAAGGCTTAGTCGCTCTCGTCACTGTAATTCTTCTCGTTATCTATTCGTCGGGCCTCTTCGCGTTGGCCCTCTCATGGACTCGCAATCGCATTGGCAGAATCGTCTCTCGCGTGTTCGCGGTCATCTCGATAGTCACCGGCATCTGGCTTGCAATCACATTGATTGACGGCAACGGGGTTATGGTCGGTGGCATCCCAGTTTTGCTTGGGGCCTTTAGTCTCTACAACTCACTTCGCCGCAATCGCTAACTTCGTGCGACACTAGAAACATGGAGAAAATCAAGGCGTTGCTCGGCAAGTTACCGCATCCGGTGCGCTGGGTGCTGACCATGGTTGTCGGTTTTGTGCTTCTGGTTCTAGGCCTGATCATGATGGTCACTCCGGGGCCTGGAATTTTGTTTATTTTCTTTGGTCTTTCGAT
Source organism: uncultured Micrococcales bacterium (assembly GCA_903831585.1). GTDB lineage: Bacteria > Actinomycetota > Actinomycetes > Actinomycetales > Microbacteriaceae > Rhodoluna. The sequence continues at coordinate 907 of CAIKYE010000224.1, forward strand.
TCTCGCTCTAGAGATCGAGTGGGCTCGTGAGCTCAACAAACAGGGGCTTCAGGGCCTCGAAAAAATAGTCGCCAAAATCAAAGAGTTTTTCAAACGCAAAAAGCAGTAAGGCTAGTTCGCCTCAACAGACTTTGAACGCTTTGAGTTCGCTGTAGGAAAAGTGTTTGACGCCTTAGACAAGAAGATAGCGAACACCAGGGCAACAACAATTGCCGAGCTAACGCCCAACTCAACTATTGCTCGGTCGAACTCGGCCTGAGTCTTGCCGTAAGCCAATGTCATCGAAGCGCCCACGGTAAGAATGTGTCTAACCGCAGCTATCACGCCGATGATAAGAAAGTTCTGCAGCTGAAAAACACCATCGGTGTATCTGGCGACAACTGTTCTCAGAATCTCAAGAATGATGATTATGAACAGGATGTCGTTGATCGCCTGAATCATTCCGGTCGGAAAGAACGGGTTGGTTTCGAACACTCGCACTACAGAGAAGTAAAGTGCGGCGGCGGCGATGGCAAGAAGAAATACGCCGAGAACAATGTGAAAGACCTCTTCGATTCGCTCGACCCAGAGGCCAGGCACAATCAGCTTGTGCTGCTCATCGCTTTGCTTTGACATGTCAGCAATCTAGCGGAATATCTTGGGCGAGCCGGTCAATGTTTAGGGCGATTTCATCACGGTTTGGTGTCGTCTAACGGGGGATTTGTAAAGAGGTGGGCTTAGATTGTAGCGTTGTCGTCATTGGCAACAGTCAGCCAAGCAATCGGTTCAAAAGGTCATTCTTAAGGAGCAACGTGTCGCAAATCGGTGTCGTGACAGAGCAGCAAGGCGAATCTCGCGTTGCAGCAACCCCAGAGACGGTCAAGGTAATTCTTTCGCTCGGTTACGACGTGGTTGTCGAGAAGGGTGCCGGGGCCAAAGCAGCGTTTCCCGATTCGGCCTATGTAGATGCCGGAGCCAAGATTGCCTCAACTGCAGACGCCTGGAAGTCTGACCTTGTTCTCTCTGTGAACGCGCCGACACCTGCAAACATCAAGCGACTCAAGAAGGGCGCGATTTTCGTTGGCGTTTTGAGCCCGGCCCTAAAGCCACAATTGCTAGAGCAGCTCGCCAAGCAGGGCGTCACAGCACTTGCCATGGATGCGGTGCCAAGAATTTCACGAGCCCAGTCGATGGACGTTCTCAGTTCGATGGCCAACATCGCCGGCTACCGTGCAGTGATCGAAGCGGCTCACGAGTTTGGTCGTTTCTTCACCGGGCAGGTAACAGCTGCCGGAAAAGTTTCACCAGCAAAAGTTTTGGTAGCCGGCGCGGGTGTTGCCGGTCTTGCCGCAATTGGTTCTGCATCAAGCCTTGGAGCAATTGTTCGAGCAACTGACCCGAGACCAGAAGTTGCAGATCAGGTGAAGTCAATCGGTGGCGAATATCTCTTGGTAGAAGTCGAAGAGAAGATGCAATCGAGCGATGGCTATGCCAAGCAAACCAGCGAGGCCTACGAGCGCAGAGCAGCAGAGATTTACTCTCAGCAGGCGGCCGATGTTGACATCATCATTACGACCGCGCTGATTCCTGGGCGACCAGCGCCAAAGCTAATCACCGCCAAAGATGTTTCGCTAATGAAGCCCGGCAGCGTGATTGTTGACATGGCTGCCGCTCAGGGCGGAAACGTCGCTGGCTCAGTGGCCGGTGAGCGAGTCGTCACAAAGAACGGCGTCATCATTCTTGGCTACACCGACCTTCCCTCGCGTTTGCCAGCTCAGTCTTCGCAGCTATACGGAACCAACCTGGTCAACCTTTTGAAACTGCTGACCCCAAAGAAAAACGGCAAAACAGTAATTGACTTCAAAGATGTCGTTCAGCGTTCGGTGACCGTGGTCAAAGCCGGCAAGATTACCTGGCCACCACCGCCAGTGCAGGTTTCAGCTGCACCAGTGGCAAAGGTCGAAGAAGTTGTCATGCCGCAGAAAAAGAAGATGTCTGCGCGAACCATGGGTGCACTAGTTGCAGTTGGAATGGCCGCATTGGTTGGTCTGGTTTCTATTGCCCCTGCGCCGCTGCCGCAGCACTTCTTGGTGCTAATGCTTTCGGTCGTGATCGGTTTCTATGTAATCGGTAAGGTGCACCACGCACTGCACACCCCACTGATGAGCGTTACCAATGCGATCTCTGGAATCGTCGTGGTTGCCGCCATCTTGCAGATAACCGACAAGATTTTGGCAGTTCAGATTCTCGCCGCCTTCGGTGTTCTGCTAGCCAGCATCAACATCTTCGGTGGTTTCGCGGTAACCCGTCGAATGCTCAAGATGTTCACCAGAGGAGACCAGCGATGACCGCTTTAGCTATTGCCAATGCCGCCTACCTCGCGGCTGCGCTGTTGTTCATCATGAGCCTTGCCGGGCTTAGCAAGCATGAAACCGGCAGCACCGGCGTGCGCTATGGAATCGCCGGCATGACCATCGCCATGGTTGCAACCGTCTGGTTGACACTCTCGGGTGAGTGGAACGCATCAACCTCGCTCGGTTTGATTCTTCTTGTCATCGCTCTGATTGCAGGTGCCATTATCGGCTTGTGGCGAGCAAAGGTTGTTGCCATGACCGGCATGCCAGAGCTCATCGCTCTGTTTCACAGCTTCGTTGGTCTGACCGCGGTATTGGTTGGCTGGAACGGCGCTCTTCACGCCGGAGACCTGTCGCCTGAACTTGTCGGCGTGCACAGGGCCGAGGTGTTCATCGGCGTATTCATCGGTGCGGTTACCTTTACCGGTTCGATTGTTGCTTACTTGAAACTGTCGGCCAAGATTTCATCGAAGCCACTGATTCTGCCTGGCAGAAACTTCTTGAACCTCTTTGCACTCGCAGGCTTCATCGCTTTGACCGTTGCCTATGTCATGACTCCAGAGTTGAGTCTGCTAATTGCGGTCACGGTGCTAGCGCTAGCCCTCGGTTGGCACCTGGTTGCTTCAATTGGTGGTGGTGACATGCCGGTTGTTGTCTCGATGCTGAACAGCTATTCGGGATGGGCCGCGGCAGCTACCGGCTTCTTGCTAGGCAATGATTTGTTAATCGTTACCGGTGCGCTAGTTGGTTCGTCTGGTGCATACCTCTCTTACATAATGTGTAAGGCCATGAACCGCTCGTTTGCGGCGGTTATCTTTGGCGGTTACGGAATCGCAGCACCAACTGAAGGTGAAGAAGAAACCGGA
>CAIKYE010000225.1 GCA_903831585.1 uncultured Micrococcales bacterium
CGAAGACATGTGGGCCAAGTTGGGGCATCAGCCAGGGGTCGCTTTGGCTGGGCTGCAATCTGCAGACGAGTCTTTGCTTGTCGAAACCGCTGTTGTTGCCGTGGTGCAGGTTGACGGAAAACTTCGTGACAAATTCGACGTATCGGTTGAAATCTCAGAGGATCAATTGCGCAAGCTGGCTTTTTCATCTGAGAATGTGAAGCGTGCGATTGGCGACAAAGAGGTAGCCAACGTGATTATTCGGGCACCAAAACTTGTCAACATCGCAACCAAGTAGATACTTTTCAACAGAGTTTCTCGGCAGCTTAGCCAACCCAAAGCAAGCGACTAATTTCGCTATGTGAATCAACTTCGCGAAAAATTGCTTTCAGCTCTTGAAAGCACGTCAACCGTCAATCGCCGGCTGGTGCTCTTTGTTTTTCTCTTTGTGCTTGCAATCGCTGCGATCCTGGTTTCGCTAAATTCTGCGAAACCCTACAAATCCTCATCGGCACAAGAAGAGTCGACTATTTCTGCTGCAAACTCAAGTGTTGAATCCTCGTTGACAATACAGAAACCAAATGTGTTCGTGCACGTCGTTGGCGAGGTGGTGAATCCGGGCATATTTATGGTTCAGTCACAAGCACGACTTTTCGACGCAATCTTCGCCGCCGGGGGTTTCACCAAACTCGCCGATCAATCGAGCATCAATCTTGCTCGAGAAGTTTCTGACGGTGAACAGATAGTGGTTTTTGCCGTTGGATCGGGTGGCTCAATCGGCTCTGGTGCAGTCATCTCGGGCTCGTCGGCCTTTGGTGGCGGTTCTATGCAATCAAAGGCGCTTGTATCACTGAATCGAGCATCTCAGCTAGAACTCGAAAGCTTGCCGGGGGTTGGCCCAACACTTGCGGGACGCATGATTGATTGGCGAACGGCGAACGGCGGTTTCAAAAAGAAAGAGGATTTGCTAAAGGTCAGCGGAATTGGCCAAAAACTATTTGCGTCAATGAAAGACAAGTTGACCCTTTGAGTTGGCTGACTGTTGCTTCGCTTATCTGGTCAACGGCCTTTGCCTGGCAGACGGGGGTTTGGTGGCCGCTGGCGTCACTCGCGGCGGTATACCTATCTGCAATCTTCTGGTTGAAGCCGGCCAAGCCTGAGATTGCACGCGTGTCACTGCTGTTGATCTCTATGCTGGCGCTGCTCACGGTGCGACTCTCGACGAACGGGCCAGTTGAGAGCGCGGGATTTCCCTCGGGGTCTCGCTCGGAGTTTGCCGTCTGGCCTTTTGCTCAATTGCGCGAAGCTTCCAAGCAGGCGCTAATTGGTCTAAACCCAGACGCCGAAGCTCTGACTCTCGGTTTGGCGATTGGTGATTCGAGCCTTGCCTCGGAGTCATTGCTTTTAGCGATGAAAGAAACTTCGCTAACCCATCTGGTTGCGGTTTCTGGTGCGAATTGCGCAATAGTGTCGGGTGCGGTGTTTTTGGCACTGCAGAGATTTGGTGTGCGGGCAAGGGTGATGGGCTCTTTGGCTGCGCTGTTGGCATACGTCATGCTGGTAGGCGCACAGCCGAGCGTGCTCAGAGCTGCAACCATGGCAGCAGCGGTTTTGCTCGCATATCTCAGCGGTCGAAAAACCAGCTCGTTAGTCTCGCTGTGCCTTGCCGTTTCGTCACTGATTGTCGTCAGCCCAGAAATTTGTCTCGACTATGGCTTCGCGCTCTCGGTCTCTGCAACAGCTGGGATCCTGTTGTTAGCTCCGCGAATTTACGAGTATCTAAAGACGCGCGTGTTCAATTGGGTGGCGCTAGCAATCTCGGTCAGCGCAGCATCGCAAATACTCTGCTTTCCAATTTTGTTGCAGTTGCAACCGAGCGTGCCAACCTACTCTCTCATCGCCAACCTCTTCAGCGACCCTTTGGTCGCACCGGTGACGATTCTGGGAATTCTTGCGGTGTC
>CAIKYE010000226.1 GCA_903831585.1 uncultured Micrococcales bacterium
GGAGTTGGAATGACTCGAAGCCAGCTCGACCGAGTGTTCGACAGATTCTGGCGCGCAGATCCGGCTCGAAAGCGCACATCTGGCGGAACCGGCCTTGGTTTGGCCATCTCGCTCGAAGACGCCAACCTACACTCGGGTTGGCTTCAGGTTGCCGCCAAACCAAACGAGGGTTCAACTTTCAGGCTTACGCTGCCCCGTTTTCAAGGTTCGGTCTTCTCGCAGTCACCGCTGCCGCTGCCACCGCGCAAGAAGCAGGTCGACGATGAAAGCTAGTTTGCTAAGGGCTCTTGCCCTCGTGGCGATCGCGGCCCTCACCCTCACGGGGTGTGCCAAGCTGCCAACCGATTCAGAGGTCAAAGTCGGAAGCGACATTCAATCTGGCCTGACCGCCGACTACCTCTATTACTCGCCGAGTGGTCCCGACGAAGCTGCCACGCAGCAAGAGATCATCAACGGCTTCATCAACGCCGCAACCGGACCTCAGAATGACTATCAAGTTGCTCGAGAGTATCTGAGTCGGGACTTGGCGGCGAAGTGGAACCCGAGCGCCGAACTTCTGATCGGTGACTCGCGACCTGTTATTGAAGTGTTCGGATCGACCGAAGCAACTGTGACCTTTCAAGCTGTCGCTCGGGTAGATGAACTCGGTCGCTATCAAGAACTTGCTCCATCAATTTCTCGCATTCTTAAATACAGCATGATTGAAGAAGACGGTCAGTGGCGAATCAATCAAGCCCCAGATTCAATCGTGTTAGTTCGCCCGGTGTTTGAGGTTTTGTTTAGAAGCTACTCGCTCTATTTCTATGACAATCAAGATCGCTATCTTGTTCCTGACAGTCGCTGGTTTGCCACCAGAATTTCTACTGGTACCCGCCTGGTTTCGGCGCTGCTTGCCGGGCCAGATTATTGGTTGACCGATGCCGTGAATTCGGCGTTTCCGACTGGCACGCAATTGGCTCTCGATTCGGTGACGGTAGATGCTGGCACTGCAATCGTCGATTTAGATGCATCCGTGAATAGCACAACTGTTGCGCAGCGTCAGCGAATGTTGGTTCAGCTCACGGCAACTCTTACACAACTTCCAAACGTATTCTCGGTGCAAATCAAGATTGACGGTGTTCTGCAAAATATCGTTAACCTTCCGTATCAGGTTTCATTGGCGAAGAATCCAGACCCAATAGTTCTCACCAGCGATGGATTTAGGCAACTCTCGACGAGCGCCGTGCCAATGAAACGAGCGAGCGAAGCTGCGAAAAACTGGCAGGCTACCGAATTTGGAGTTAACAACCAGCAGACCCTTTTGGCGCTGACGGGACCTCAGGGAATCGCAGTAACACGCCTGACCGGCGCCAATAGCGAGATGACCGCCATTGATTACCGCGGTGACCTGCTTGCCCCGGTGATTGATCCGCAGGGTCTCATTTGGTGCCAGGGCGCTTCGGCTGACTCGCCGCTGACGGCTTACGACTCCACCGGCAAGCAAGTCTTTTCAACACTTGGCTGGCTTTCACAGGCAGACCACGTGGCATTCTCAATTTCTCGTGAGGGGTCTCGAGTTGCCTTCCTGCTGAACTATAAAGGTCAGGCCAGGTTGTATGTCGCAGCGATTGTTCGCGATGAAGCGGGTATTCCGTTGGCCATTTCGGTTCCGGTTCGCATGGCCAAGAGCGAGGAACTAACCGGTGCGGTTTCATGGATAGATGAGACAACTATCGCAAGTGTCTCTCGGTCTTCAGGTTCGATAACGTCTCCGGTTTACCTGCAGGTTGGTGGTCAGGTCAAAAAACTAGCACCAGTGCCATCGGCTCAATCGGTTGTTTCGAGTGGAACCACCGCAGCGTCGTATGTTCTTGATTTAAAACAAGAGCTGCGCATTCTTCGATCTCTCATCTGGATAAATATTGCGAGAGATATTCTGGCAATTCACTTTGCTGGCTAAAACTGCCACTCGGTTAAAAACTCGCACACGTTTTCTTCGGTATTGCTTTCATGAACCATGACACTCATCGAATCGTTACTTGATCTGCTTTTGCCCTCACGATGCGCCGAGTGCTCTAGACCGCCCTCGGTTTACTGCGAAGACTGCCTGAGTCGGCACACTTTTCACACCGTAGCAAGAGCAAATAAAATCGCCAAGCCTGGAATAGCCCTCACGCTTTTAGACGAGCGGGTTGCCAATGCCATATCTGCTTTCAAAGAGCAGAATCAGTTTGCGATAGCTCGGTCGATGGTTGATGCTTTGCTGCCCGCAAACCCTTTTGGCAAAATCGACCTGGTCGTAGCGGTGCCAAGTATCGCTTCGAGTTTCAAAAAGCGCGGCTTCGTGCCGGCGCAGATAATCGCAGACCGGGTGTCTGGTCGATGGGGCATGCCCGGCTCGAAATCTGCGATGAGGTTTGTTCGGCAAGTCGAAGATCAGGCGGCTCTCAAATTTGGTCAGCGCCAAACCAACCTCGTCGACTCGATGGTGGCAGTTGCGAGTCTGAGCCGCAAGCGAGTCTTGCTGGTCGATGATGTTGTCACCACCGGTTCTACTCTCACCGAGGCCTGCAGAGCCGCTACATCGGCGGGTGCCGAGGTGGTTGGCTTCGTGGTCCTGGCCGAGACCCTGAGGCGCAATGAACCCAGCGCACATCCAGCGGTCTCTCAGGTTGAGCCTTGAGGCTCGCCTAAGATTGACTAAGTTATTCAAACCGACTCGTCTGGAGCTCAATCTTGGCAAATATTCTCGACAAGGTGCTGCGCGCCGGAGAAGGCCGAA
>CAIKYE010000227.1 GCA_903831585.1 uncultured Micrococcales bacterium
CTCGATTCTGGTTGCAGCCGGCTCAACGATCGTTATCCCTGTGAGTTGTGTTGAAGCGGGCCGCTGGCACGGTCAACAGCGCTTCACAGATTCGAAGCGCTTGCCGTCGCGCATGGTTCGCATGGAGCAACATCGCAGCGTGGCTCGGAATGTCAAAAACTTTAAGTCAAAAAACTCTGACCAGGGTGCTGTTTGGGATTCAATCGACCAAGAACTAAGCATGCGAAACCTCGACTCTGCGACTAAGAACTTCCTCTATGCCGACGAGTCGCTCAATGGCGAATCTGATCGGTTTTCAGCAGTTAAAGAACTTCTTAAAGAGGGCCCAGAGCCTCTGCAGAACGGAATTGTGATTGCCCAAGGCAACGAAGTGGTGAGCGTTGAGATGTTCGCATCTCCAGATGCCCTGAAGTCGAGCTATGAGGCACTGATCCGATCAGCGATCCTTGATTCGTCAAGAGAGAAAGTGTCGCCACCTCGCGAAGAGCAAGTGCGAGAGTTCCTTGATCAAGTTTCGGCAGCCGAATCAACCGAGGCTGACGGAGTTGGTCTTGGTACCGAGTATCACATCGAAAATGACAAATTTGTTGCTCATGCACTCGCTTATGAAGGTAAGTTCCTTCATGCCAATGCATTTGCCACACTCGTCTGATTAACTGGTCTTACTCATGGGTCTAATCAAAGGAATTTTGATCTATAAATACGCCAGGCGGCGCGCTAATAAAAAGCGCGACCGCCAAGACGCTTGCGAACAAGAGATGCTTGCCGGCAGCTGGTCTGACGAGATTTGCGACTTTTGTGGCCGCACCAACGAAGAACACCTCGATGATGACGAGCCTTGTAGCTGACAAGAATAACTTCGTAAGAAAGTAGCGATCGTGACTGAAGCAGACATCGAGCGAAGAGTCCAGGCACTTCTTCAACTAGCGAATCACGAGAAGACGCCGCAGACCGAGGCTGAGACTGCACTGGCGATGGCATACCGGCTGATGATGAAGTATGACCTGAATGAGGGTGACCTTGCAAAGAACTCTGCATCGCCAAAGAGTGAACCACAAATTGAGCAACGCCGATACGAGACAGTCGGGCCTTATCGCGTTCGCCGAGAGTCATTACGGGTTCGCATTCTTAGCGCATTTTCTTGTGCTTCATACCGCGATTTCTACGAAGGTGACAACATCACTGTTGTCACCCATGCCTTTGGTCTTTCTGTAGATCTTCACGCCGCCGAAGTTCTCTATGCAGCCGCCGAGATGCTCGCTATTCGAATGATCCCATGGGGTGATCGCGGCTTTAGAACCTCGTGGTGGTACGGCTTCACTGACGGCGTAACCGAAAAGCTGCGCGCGGAACGAAAGAAAGTCGAAAAAGCAACACACGGTGTTGCTGTGGCTCTTCGCGATCGTGAAAGTCGAGCCGCTGCCGAAATGAGACGTCTAGCCCCAGATCTCATAAAGCTGCCTGGCACCGGGGCAACTTGGGAAGACGCCTATCACGAAGGCCGACAAGCAAGTTCGGCGTTCAGTACCGGCGGCCGAAGTGTTGGCGGAGTCATAGGAGCATTGCCACGTGGCAAATAATCTCGACATTGACGCCGACGAAGTAGCTCGGGCTGAAGCAGTTCTCGAGGCTCGCTTGCCAACAAAAGTTTTGAAGCTAAAAGAAGCCCAGGCTTGGCTTGAAACAATCGCTCACGCCGAAGATATTGACCCGCCTATCGTGCTCAAGGCGCGACTCTCGAAAGATATTGAAGGGGTTGCTGTTTACGATAATCATGCAATATTTGTCAGAGACTCAATGCCAACTCAGATGACTCTGCTTCACGAACTCGCCCACTTTATGGGGTCAGTTGGTCACGGGCTGGTCTTCCGCGAGAATCTTGCCGCCCTTCTACGGCGACATCTTTCAATACAGCATGCTCTGATCTTCAATGAAGCCCTGAA
>CAIKYE010000228.1 GCA_903831585.1 uncultured Micrococcales bacterium
AGAATCGTCGTGCCTACTATTAGAACGACACGGTTCTCATTTCCGACGCAGACTAAGACGCGCTAATGCGCGAGCTCGAATTGCTCGATGCGGAGCATCCAGATTTAATCACCGGCGACTCACCGACCCAGAGTGTCGGCGGCGAGGCGACAACTACTTTCTCACCGGTTCAACACCTCGATCGCATGTGGTCGCTTGACAACGTTTTCAGCCGCGAAGAAATGGCGGCTTGGATAACCAAGTCTGGCGGCGGCCCGTACTTGTGCGAACTCAAGATCGACGGCCTCGCGATCAACCTGCGTTACGAAAATGGCAAGTTGGTTTCTGCTGCGACCCGTGGCGACGGGGTGGTCGGCGAAGATGTGACCGCTAACGTGCTAACCATCAAGTCGATTCCGCGAGAGCTTTCTGGCAAGGGTCACCCAGCGGTAGTTGAGGTGCGCGGTGAAATCTTTTTTGCAGTCGCCGACTTCGCAGCGCTCAACGAAGGTCTGATTGCCGAGGGCAAGGCTCCGTTTGCAAACCCGAGAAATTCGGCTTCCGGATCGCTGCGCCAAAAGGATTCGAAGGTCACAGCGAGTCGTCCGCTTCGCATGTTGGTGCACGGCATCGGTGCCTGGCAAGACGCCCCGGTTAAGAACCAGAGTGAAATCTACGAACTGCTGGGATCTTGGGGTTTGCCAACCTCAGAGCGCTATCGCGTTGTCTCTAACGCCGAAGAAGTTCAGGCTTACATCGACGAATTCGAAGCCCACCGCCACGATCTAGAGCACGAGATTGACGGTGTCGTAGTCAAGATTGACGCCCTTGCAGAGCAGCAGGAGCAGGGCTACACGAGCAGGGCGCCGCGCTGGGCGATTGCTTTCAAGTACCCGCCTGAGCAGGTTCACACCAAGCTTCTAGACATTCGCGTCTCGGTTGGTCGCACCGGTCGAGCGACACCATACGCGGTAGTTGAGCCGGTGAAGGTTGCCGGTTCGGTCGTTGAATTTGCAACCCTGCACAACCAAGACGTGGTCAAGGCAAAAGGAATTTTGATTGGCGACACCATCGTGCTTCGCAAGGCGGGCGATGTGATTCCAGAAATTCTTGGACCGGTGGTCGAGAAGCGCGATGGCAGTGAGCGAGCTTTCGTGATGCCAAAGAATTGTCCCGAGTGCAAAGCACCGCTGCATCAAGAAGCAGACGGAGATATCGATCTTCGTTGCAGCAACAGCAAGAGTTGCCCAGCCCAGTTGCGCGAACGAATCGCATACATCGGTTCTAGAGGAGTGCTCGACATCGAAGCACTGGGCGAAGTTGCGGCCGACGCGCTGACTCGCACAAACGATGGCAAAGCAATCTTGACTTCCGAGGCTGCAGTTTTCAGTTTGACTCTCGAGCAACTAACAGATGATCTGTTCAAGAAAAAAGATGGCACACCTTCAGAAACCGCACTCAAGCTTTTGCGAAATCTTGAGGATGCGAAGACCAGACCGCTGTGGAGAATCTTGACAGCTCTCGGCATTCGTCACGTTGGTCCGGTAGCAGCCAGGTCTCTGAGCAACCACTTCGGTTCACTCGACGCAATTTTCTCGGCAACAACCGAGGAGCTCAGCCAGGTTGAAGGTGTTGGTGCAACTCTCGCGGCTTCGATAAAAGACTGGATCTCGGTCGACTGGCACGTCGAGATTATCGAGTCTTGGCGCGCTGCTGGTGTGCTTCTTCATATCGAGGGTCACGCCGGACCCGGTGCCGCAGTTGCGGAGGGTGGCAAGTTCAGCGGACTGACCATTGTTGCAACCGGGTCGCTCAAGCAGTTCACCCGCGAAAGTATTGAAGAGGCAATCATCTCGAACGGGGGCAAGGCGGCTGGTTCGGTGTCTAAAAAGACCTCGTTCGTGGTTGCTGGCGAGAACGCTGGCTCGAAGCTGGCCAAGGCCGAAGAACTCGGGGTCGAGGTCATCGACGAAGACGAGTTTGTGCGCCGACTGGGTGCCTAAGCCCGAAACACCGCCGAAACGGGCTGTCGGGTAAACTTAGCGGGTAAACATCCCTCGTTC
>CAIKYE010000229.1 GCA_903831585.1 uncultured Micrococcales bacterium
AAACTCTTGGCGACTAAACAAAAGCTGCGATGCGATTGCCGGCCAGGCTGAATCTTCGACCGTTCTGTTTTCGTGAAAGCAACTCAGGCACGGAGTCTTTGCTCGCTCAATCACCGGGCTCACGGTTACACCTTCGCTATCAAACACGACGCTTATGTGTGCAACTGATTGAAGCATCCATCTTCGATAGTCAATTGGCGATATTGCATTGTTTGCCAGTAACACCGCGAAATCAAGCTGATCTGTTTCTGCGGGTGAATCAGAAAAAAGTCGACCGATTCCAGAGCGCTCGAGCGATTTCAAAATCGGCGGGTTCGCCGAAGTTTTAGATTGCACGAATACCTTTCGCAATTGACGTTCAGCAAGAACTGCAGCGCCTTCGCGCGAATAAATAGCTTGAGCCCGACAAATTTCGGCGAATCGAGTTTCGATGAATTGCGCCGATAGCCCGGTCGGCTTTGCGGCATCGCGCAATAGAGTCTTGTCGATGCTCTTGAGAAACTGAGGCGCATCTTCGACGCCAACCGCGGCGGCCACCTCGTCGAAGTAATCGTCAGCGATTCCACGTGAGAGCAGCCCCAGCAGTCGTTCTTGAGCGGCCGTCAAGTTTGCTAGTTTGACCGCGTCGGCGGCAGAGCCAAACTGAACCTCGTCGGTGCGTCTCCAAAGCAGTGCTTTGCTCGGATTAATTCGCAGAACCATGTCGTTAGTTTCTGCTGGCAGCCAGGGCGCTGCCCGAGTAATCCACAGAGCGCTATGGGTTTGTGAAGGCTCTAGTTGGGGTGGCTATTCGCCGAGCAGCTCGCGCAGCTCTTTGTCGAAGCCCTCGTCTGAGTCCTTTGCCAGCCGCGCGAACAAGAGTTCGGGATTGCTGATCTCATCGGCGGTTGGCAGCAGGTCGGGGTGCTCCCAGAGCGAATCACGCTTCTCGCCCCCGAGTTTGTGGCCAATTTCTTTCCAGAGGTTGGCGGCTTCGCGCAAACGTCTTGGCCGAAGTTCGAGACCAATAAGCGTGCCGAAGGTCTTCTCGGCCGGACCACCACTTGATCTGCGTCGGCGAACGGCTTCGGCAATCGCAAGGCTTTTCGGAAGCAAACTGGTGGCCTGGTCGGTTACCGCGTCTACCCATCCTTCGATTAGCGCAAGGGTGTTCTCGATGCTTTCTAGCGCACGCGATTGCTCTTCGTTTCTGGCGGCAATAAACGCGCCATTCTGAAAGGCCTCTTGCAGTGCGGCGGTGTCAATCGACTCGAGATCGCTCGTGAGCTCCTCGATGCGCGAGGTATCAATTTTTATCTCGGATGCGTACTGCGTGATTTGGTTGATGACGTGCTCGCGCAACCAGCGGCTCTGCTTGAAGAGTCGAGCGTGGGCAAGTTCTCTCACCGCGAGGTAGATGTAAACCTGATCACTCTCGACATCGAGTTCGTTGATGTAGCTCTCAAAATTCTGGGTGATAAACGCTGCGCGCTGGTCTGAAAATATTGGTAGACCAATGTCGCCGCCGGTCAGCACTTCGCTCGAAAGTTTG
>CAIKYE010000230.1 GCA_903831585.1 uncultured Micrococcales bacterium
CTCGAGCCTTCGGGTCGTTGGCGTCAACATTGCGGGCAAAACCCTCTGCATCGTTGAGTTCGTTTTTTGCGTTCGAGATCGCTGCGGCAACGCCCGCCGGAGTTAGTCCGTGAACATCTGCGCCCGAGCTCTTTATGAGTCTCTTGAGAATCGCTCTCGAGTCGCCGCTGTCATAAATGGTGAAGTTTTTGTCGTGCCCGAGTCGCTCGCTCTCGCGGCGAAGAATTGCAACGCAGGCAGAGTGAAAGGTCTTGATCCACATGCCTTCGGCGCTTTCACCTAGCAGGTGGCGAACACGCTCGCGCATCTCCGCGGCTGCCTTGTTGGTGAAGGTGATGGCAAGAATCTGGCTTGGCCAGGCTTCTTTGTTGGCGAGCAGGTGGGCTATGCGGTGAGTCAAAACCCTTGTCTTGCCCGAACCGGCACCGGCCACAATCAGCAGGGCTGGTCCGCGGTGCTCAACGGCAGCGCGCTGCTGCGGGTTTAGCCCCTCGAGCAGCTTCGAGCTGTCGTTTGGGTTTGCAAAAATCTCGAGTTCAGACATAACTAAGCAATCTTAGGAGTGGCCACAGACAGCCCGTCGACTACTACTCCCACTCGATGGTGCCGGGTGGCTTCGAAGTCACATCGAGAACGACTCGGTTAACACCGGCAACCTCGTTTGTGATTCGGTTTGAAATTTTTGCGAGCAGGTCGTATGGCAAGCGAGTCCAGTCGGCGGTCATGGCGTCTTCACTCGAAACCGGGCGGAGCACAATCGGGTGACCGTATGAGCGACCATCACCCTGAACTCCAACCGAGCGAACGTCGGCTAACAGCACAACCGGGCACTGCCAGATTTCTCCATCGAGACCGGCAGCCGAAAGTTCTTCGCGAACAATCGCGTCGGCCTTGCGAAGCAAGTCGAGACGCTCTTTGTTGACGGCACCGACGATTCGAATGCCGAGACCTGGGCCCGGGAACGGCTGGCGCTGAACGATTTCTTTTGGCAGGCCGAGCTCGGCACCGATTGCGCGAACCTCATCCTTAAACAAGGTGCGCAGCGGTTCGACTAGCTCAAACTGAAGGTCGTCTGGCAGCCCACCAACGTTGTGGTGGCTCTTGATGCCAGCGGTTGCACCACCGCCAGACTCGACAACGTCTGGGTAGAGCGTGCCCTGAACCAAGAACCTAATCGGGCGGTTATCGGCAGCTGCCTCGGCAATCAGGGCCGCCTGAGCCTCTTCGAAAGTGCGAATGAACTCGCGGCCGATGATCTTGCGCTTGGTCTCTGGGTCGGTAACGCCCTCGAGGGCATCTAAGAACTTCTGCTGCGCATCGACAACAACCAACCGGATGCCGGTTGCGGCAACATAGTCGCGCTCGACCTGCTCGGCCTCGTCTTGGCGAAGTAATCCGTGGTTGACGAAAACGCAAACCAGCTGGTCGCCGACGGCCTTGTGCACGAGCGCTGCTGCAACGGCAGAGTCGACGCCACCGCTAAGACCACAGATAACGCGATCGTTGCCGACCTGCGCGCGAATCTTCTCAACCTGCTCGGCGATTACGTTGCCCGAATTCCAGGTTGCAGGAATGCCAGCGGCCTTGTGCAAAAAGTTCTCGAGAACGTTCTGGCCGAAAGCCGAGTGCTTGACCTCCGGGTGCCACTGCACTCCGTAAATCTTCTTTTCGCTGTTCGCAAACGCAGCCACCGGAGTTGTGTCTGTGGACGCCAAAACTTCGAAACCTGCCGGCGCTTTCATAACTTGATCGCCGTGTGACATCCAACAAATTTGCTCGGCAGGTTGACCGTCGAGAATTTCACCGCCGGCTGTTACGCGAAGTTCGGTTGCACCATATTCTCTTTTGCCGGTTGCATCGACGCGACCACCGAGAGCATTAGCCAGAGTCTGAAAGCCGTAGCAAATTCCGAGCACCGGAATGCCAAGTTCGAGAATGCCCTTGTCAAGTTGCGGTGAGCCCGCTTCGTAAACCGAAGACGGGCCGCCAGACAGAATAATCGCCAAGGGATTCTTTGCCTTGACCTCGGCTGCGGTGATGTTGTGGTGCACGATCTCGCTATAGACGCTCGCCTCGCGAACGCGTCGCGCGATTAGCTGAGCGTATTGGGCGCCGAAGTCGACAACTAAAACCGGGCGGTTCATGCGCGGTCTTCCTTGGTGCTCCAGCCCTCGGCGACCTTGGTGAAATAGCGCTCGGTGAAGAACGACAGGAACGGCACGATGCCGCCCATCGAGATAATCAAGAACTTGCCGATGCCCCAGCGCAGCTGAACCCACAGGCGAAAGTTTGCATAAAGGTAGACCACATAGAGCCAGCCGTGAATGATCAGCGAAACGACAGTGAAGCTGAAGCCCTCGGTCGGAAACCCGAAGCGGTCGCCGGTGGCCGGGTCAACCGAGAACTGGGCCAGGGCAAGAGGGCCCTGCGGTCCGGCAATCCAGACGTCTGCGCTAAGTCCAAGCCTCATGCCGTAGAGCACCGATATGAGCAGCAGAAAAATGCCTGTCACATAAGAAGCGATCTTGAAGAAACGCAGTGATTTGGTGAGTTCTGCAGAGGTAGGCATGGGTCTAGTTTAACCTCTCGGCGTCGAGAGTATCTTTGACGGTTCTGCCCCACAAAAACAACGCAAAGCCGGCAAACAGTATCCACTCGGCAGCATAGAAAACCGAAAGCCAGTTGATGGCCGGGGCCGGTTCGAGCACGGCGTCGATTTCACCCAACTTTGGGCTTAGCGATTCGGCGAAACCCTCGGCAACCAAAAAGTCTGTGTAACTGGCAAGGGGCTTGTCGGGTGAGTAAAGGTTAATCAGCTGCGCGGTAGAA
>CAIKYE010000231.1 GCA_903831585.1 uncultured Micrococcales bacterium
CAATTTGCTCTCGACAACCCCAAGCTGGTTCGCAATCTGGTTCTAGAAGCGCCAGCGATTCTTAACGGAACACCAGGCGCAGACACGGCCTGGCTGACCTATATTCCACAGTTGAACCACCTGGGGCCATTGCTGGTCTCGAGCATTGCGAGTTCAGGCATGAACTTGTTGAGTGAGTCATATCACGACACAGAGAAACTGACCGATGAAATCATCGCCGGATATCGTGTGCCGCTGACAATCGAAAACTGGGAGTTCGCGTTTTGGGAGTATTCGCGTGCAGACAGATCGAACGATGTCGCAAAACGACTAAATGAATTTGCGATGCCGGTGATGATCATCACCGGTGACGACGATCGAGTTGTCGAGACCGCGCTCACTCGAGAGTTAGCTGCGAAAATGCCGCAGGCCGCGTTTGTCGTAATAACGGATTCAGGCCACTTGCTTCACGAAGAGGACCCCGAAGAATTCATCGCAGCGATTCTGCCATTCATCAACAAGTAGATTTAGGCGAAGGCTTCGGCCGGCGGGCAACTGCAGAACAGGTTTCTATCGCCATAAACCGAGTCAATGCGTCGCACAATTGGCCAATACTTGCGGCGATGTTGCCCAGCCACCGGATAGACGGCCAGCTCGCGCGAATAGGGGTGCGACCAGTCAGAGACCAGCATTTTGGCGGTGTGTGGAGCGTTATGCAGCGGGTTGTCTTCTGCCGGCCAGGTGCCCTTGGCAACTTCGCGGCTCTCGTTGCGAATCGCAATCATGGCATCGATAAAACGATCCAGCTCGGCAAGGGGTTCGCTCTCGGTTGGCTCGATCATGAGAGTTCCAGCTACCGGAAACGACATTGTCGGTGCGTGGAAGCCGTAGTCGATAAGTCGCTTCGCAACATCGTCGCCGCTAATACCGGTCTCTTTTTGAATCGGACGAATGTCGATGATGCACTCGTGCGCGACCAGTCCGTTCTTGCCCGAGTAGAGCAGCGGATAGTGACCGTCGAGTTTCTTTGCAACGTAGTTCGCAGACAAAACCGCTGCCGCTGTTGCATCTCGAAGACCATCGGCACCCATCATGCGAATGTATGCCCATGAAATCGGAAGCACTCCGGCAGAGCCGTAAGGCGCTGCAGAGATTGGGCCATAGTTGGCAAGCGGTGCCTGTGACATTGGGTGACCTGGCAAGAATGGTGCAAGGTGTGAGCGCGCTGCTACCGGGCCGATACCCGGGCCACCGCCACCGTGAGGAATCGCAAAAGTTTTGTGCAGGTTGAGGTGACTTACGTCACCACCGAACTTTCCAAATTTCGCATAACCGATTACCGCGTTGGTGTTTGCGCCATCGATATAGACCTGACCACCGGCCGCGTGCACTCGTTCGCAAAGGTCAACGACAGACTCTTCAAACACTCCGTGGGTTGACGGGTAGGTAATCATGATTGCCGAGAGCTTGTTGCCGGCGGCATCGATCTTCTGCTGCAGGTCGGCAAGGTCAACGTTTCCGTTTTCATCACACTCAACAACGACAACACTCATACCGGCCAAGATCGCCGAGGCGGCGTTGGTGCCGTGTGCACTCGAGGGAATTAGGCAAATCTCACGCTGAACGTCGCCACGACTCAGGTGATAACCACGGATGGCCATCAGGCCAGCTAGCTCACCCTGACTACCGGCGTTCGGCTGAATCGAAACGGCTTCGTAGCCGGTCAGATCGCTCAACCAAGACTGGATGGTTTCGACAAGTTCGAGGTAGCCGACCACGTCCTCTGCCGGCGCAAAGGGGTGAATGTTGCCAAACTCCGGCCAGGTAACCGGCTCCATCTCGCTGGTTGCGTTTAGCTTCATGGTGCATGAGCCGAGCGGAATCATTCCGCGATCTAGCGCATAGTCGTAGTCGGCTAGTTGCTTCATATAGCGCAGCATCGCGGTTTCGCTGTGGTGAGTATTGAAAACCGGATGGGCCAGGTATTCGGTTGTGCGAGCGAATGCATCGAGGTGTGAACTCGAGCCCGACACAAGAGAGACGCCAAACACTTCGGCAAGGTCGGCAAGGTTCTTCTCGCTGGTGGTTTCGTCTAGCGAAAGCTGTAGGCATTTTGCATCGCGAACCAACATCGTGATGTTTTTTTCGCGAGCTGATGCAAATAACTTGTTTGCATCGACATCGCAGAGCTCGAGAGTGTCAAAGAAGTCTGAGTGCTTTACCTTGATGCCGGCGGCCGAGAGAGCCTTGGCGAGACGAGAGGTCTTCGAGTGCACCTCGGTTGCAATCGCTTTTAATCCGGCTGGACCGTGATAGACGGCATACATGCCAGCCATGACAGCGAGCAAAACCTGAGCGGTGCAAATGTTTGAGGTCGCACGTTCGCGACGAATGTGCTGCTCGCGGGTCTGCAGAGTTAGTCGATAAGCCGGTGCTCCATCTGCATCAACCGAAACACCAACCAGGCGACCCGGCATCGAGCGTTCGAGGTCGTTGCGCACAGCGAGGTAACCCGCGTGTGGACCACCGAATCCCATTGGCACACCAAAGCGTTGGGTGGTTCCGACAACCACATCCGCACCCTGTTCACCCGGAGACTCGAGCAGAGTTAGCGCGAGCAGGTCGGCCGCGACAACGCTTACCCCACCCTGTGACTTGGTCAGTTCGATAACGGGCTTGAGTGAAACTATGCGGCCGCTGGCTCCCGGATACTGCAGCAGCGAGCCGAAGTGCTCGCCAAGCCCGGCTGCATCCGTGGCGTTGTTGTAGTACTTGATTTCGATATCGAGCGGCTTCGAGCGATGCTCTAGCAGGGCCTTGGTCTGCGGAAAAGTGTCGTTGTCGACTAGAAAAACGTTTGATTCGTTGCTGGCTGAGCGCTTGGCAATCATCATGGCCTCAACCGCGGCCGTGCTCTCGTCGAGCATCGAGGCGTTTGAAGTCTTCATACCGGTGAGGTCGGTGACCATGGTCTGAAAGTTGATCAGCGCCTCTAGGCGACCCTGAGAGATCTCGGGCTGGTAAGGCGTGTAGGCGGTATACCAAGACGGGTTCTCGAGAACGTTTCGCTTGATTACCGTAGGGGTGTGGGTGCCGTAGTAGCCAAGACCAATCATCGAAGTGGTCACGCGGTTCTTGGCGGCGATCGCGCGAAGCTCGGCAAGAGACTCGGCCTCGGTACGCGCCGGGTCTAGAGTGCTGTCGCCGCGAAAGCGAATTACCTCTGGAACAGCTGCGCTAAGCAATGCGTCGAGCGATTCGTAACCAAGAGTTTCGAGCATGACCTTTTGGTCTGCCGAAGAGGTGCCAATGTGGCGATACTGAAACTTTTCGTGCTCGAGTGCCATCTTTCGATTACTCGCCGGTGAATGCGTCGTAGTCGGCAGCAGAGAGCAACTCTGGCAGCGCATCGAAACGAACCTTGATTAACCAGCCAGCGCCAAAGGCATCCTGGTTAACTAACTCGGGAGCAGCCGTGACCGCCGAGTTCACCTCGACGACTTCGCCATCGACAGGCGCGTAGAGCTCGCCAACTGATTTGGTTGATTCGATCTCGCCACAAATCTTCATGTATGTTGTGCGTGCACCTACCTTTGGCAGGTCAACGAAAACGACGTCACCAAGTTTTTCAGCCGCGTAGGCAGTGATACCAATCGTTGCCACATCGCCCTCAACCTTGAGCCACTCGTGTTCTTTTGTGTAGTGAAGATCG
>CAIKYE010000232.1 GCA_903831585.1 uncultured Micrococcales bacterium
AGGTCTGCAATAAAGGTGTCTTCGGTCTCGCCCGAACGGTGCGAGATGATGGCCTTCATGCCCTTGCTCTGGGCCAGTTCAACGGCGTCGCGGGTCTCGGTCAGGGTTCCGATCTGGTTGACCTTCACGAGAATGGCGTTTCCGGCCTTCTCATCGATGCCACGCTGCAGGCGGCTCGGGTTGGTCACATACAGGTCATCGCCAACAATCTGAACCTTATCGCCGAGCTGAGCGGTCATCTTGGTCCAGCCGGTCCAGTCATCCTCGGCTAGCGGGTCTTCGATTGAAACCAGCGGAAAGCGCTCGAGCAACTCTGCGTAATAGGCAATCATTTCGTCAGTGGTGCGCTCTTTGCCTTCGAACTTGTAGGTTCCGGTTGACTCGTTGTAGAACTCGGTTGCTGCAACGTCGAGTGCAAGTGCGATGTCTTTGCCGAGGGTGTAACCCGACTTTGCGATTGCCTCAACGATTAGCTCGAGTGCATCTGCGTTGGTCGGTAACTCAGGTGCAAAACCACCCTCGTCGCCAAGACCGGTTGCGAGACCCTTGCTCTGCAGCAGACCCTTGAGGTTGTGGTAAACCTCAACACCCCAGCGCAATGCTTCGCTATATGTCTCTGCGCCTAGCGGCACAATCATGAACTCTTGAATGTCGACTCCGGTGTCAGCGTGCGCTCCACCATTGATGATGTTCATCAGCGGAACCGGAAGGGTGACACCCTTACCCTCGCCCAGGTATTCGTATAGCTGCAATCCGTTTGACTCTGCCGCCGCACGTGCGTTAGCAAGTGAGACACCGAGAATCGCGTTAGCGCCTAGGCGCTCTTTGTTTGCGGTGCCGTCGAGCTTGATCATGGTCTCGTCGACTAGGCGCTGGTCGTTTGCATCCAGGTCGGTAAGTGCCTCGTCGATGTCGTCGAGCACTGCGTGCACCGCACCCAAAACACCCTTGCCCATGTAGCGACCCTTGTCGCCATCGCGCTGCTCGTGAGCCTCAAACGCACCGGTTGAAGCACCCGATGGAACAGCTGCGCGACCGAACGCATCATCTTCGAGAATGATCTCAACCTCGATGGTTGGGTTGCCGCGGCTGTCTAGAATTTCGCGTGCGCCGACTGCGTCGATTTTTGCCAAGGGATACTCCTATTTAGTGGTGCTGAGTTGTCTGGAAGTGCCCAGAACGGGCCAAAAACTTCGTTGTATTCACCTCAAGTTTAGTTGCCAGAGCCCCACTCGACCTCAACCCTGCCGAGGCACCAATTGAATTTCTAGATTGAGTGCCGTGGCCAGTTTGCTCAGGGTTCTAAGCGTGGGATTGCACTCGGGGCCTTCGAGTCGCGAGACCTCACTTTGATCAAGCCCTAACTTCTCTGCCAATTGCTGTTGAGTGAGGTTCAGCTCTTTTCGTGCCTCAAGCAGGGCCACTGAGATTTTGAGGCTCACCGTTAGATAGGCGTCAAATTCATCAACTTCGCGCCGCTCTTCAGGGGTTAGCTTCAGAGTGTCGATGTATTTCGCACCAAAGTCGTCCATGCTGATGCGCTTGCGTTGTCTAGCCATAGTCTTCATTATGAGTTATTCCCCATTATCTTTCAAGTGTCTTTAAGAGCCTTCTGGCAATTGAAATCTGATGATTTTGCCATCGCACCGAATCGTTCCTTTTCTTGTCATAAGCACTCAAGATCACAACTACACGACCGCCAACATTGGTAAAGAAAACTCTGAGCAGCACTTCGGGTGGAATGGCGACTTTGAGTTCATACAGACCTGCACCTAGGGCCTTCGATCTGCCGACGGCAACAGAGTCGGGACCCAGCTCGGTCAGGGTCTTCAAAATACTGAGCCTGGCAAGCTGCCGATTCTTTGCAGTTAGTCGATTTAAAACTCGCTCAAAAGCCTTCTCATTAAGAATCTCAACGTGCCATTTTTCGTGCATGTGTAGAAGTGAATTTGAAAATCTGCCAACTTGGGTTCAGCGCAAGAAGTCTGTGAGCAATTGCGCGCAATGTTGATGCTGTGCAGAACTTGCGGCAGCTAAGCGAGAGGCTTGAGCTCGAGCGATGAGCCTGAGCCGTCGACTGCCGCCCAAGAGCTGAAGCCCTGCTCGGCCAGCGCATCGAGCAATATGTTCAGTTTCTTCGGGCGCTGCTCGAGGCGCACCGCGTGACCGGTGGCAATCAAATCTTTCTGCACCGCGAGCGCGTGAGCGATAACCGGCTGAGACTCATCATCGAGCACGAGCACCACCCCGTCGAAACCAGCATCGGTGTCAGCAACCAGATCAACCACACGCTCGAAGCCAATCGAAATGCCCACTGCTGCAACGTCGGTGCCCGTCCAGCGGCCAACCATTCCGTCATAGCGACCGCCGCCACCGATTGACGAGCCAGAGGCCGGGTGTTCAATCTCGAAAATCGAACCGGTGTAATAACCCATACCGCGAACCAAGGTTGGGTCGAAACGAAGCTTGCCCGGGTGACGAACCTCAACGGCAGCAAAGATGTCTGCCAACTCAGCAGGAACACTCAGGTCAGCTTTCAAGCCGGCGAGCCACCCCTGAGCAGCCGAAGCAACCGCATCGCCAAACTTCTCGGCTAGCTCGGCAACCACTCCCTCGGCAAAGATCTTGTCGAGCTTGTCGATGGTGATCATGGCCGAACCGCGGCCATCTTCTGGCACACCCAGCCCATCGAGCAGGTTTGCCAGCAAGATTCTGTGATTCACGCGAATGGTGGCATCCGAGATGCCAATCGCAGCCAATGCGTCAAGCGACGAAACCAACAGGTCAATCTCGGCAAGAACCGATGAGTCGCCGATGATGTCGATGTCGCACTGAACGAATTGGCGATAGCGACCCTTTTGCGGGCGCTCGGCACGCCATACTGGCCCGGTTTGAATGGCCTTAAAAACTCGTGGCAGCTTGGCTGCGTTGGTGGCGTAGTAGCGAGTCAGCGGAACAGTCAGGTCAAAGCGCAGGCCGAGGTCGGCAAGGTCGTCTTTCTCGCTGGTGTCGGCAAGTGCGCGCTCAAGCTCTTCGCCGCGCTTCATGACTCGGTAGGCAAGCTTCTCGTTGTCGCCACCCTGACCACTGGTCAGGCGGCTGAGGTCTTCGAGGGCCGGGGTTTCGATCTCTTGGTATCCGTGACTCTTATATGTCTCACGGATAGCCCCGAGCACCCGATCGCGCTTGGCCTTCTCGGCTGGCAAGAAGTCGCGCATGCCTCTTGGAGGGTTCACGTCTTTAGCCATGGGTCAAGTTTATGAGCAGATTCCCATCGACTAGGCGATTAGCTCTTTAGAAAGCCAGGACTCGTACCTTTTTATAAAGTCCAGAGAGCTTTCCTCCGGTGACCACCCATCACCAAACCTCCATGACAGCGCTGTCACTCCAATTGGGCCTACTGGTACGAATTCTGGCTGATCATCTATGGACTCCGCAAAAGAAACTACAAGGCTTCTCGGGCTTGAGAACGCGGTTGCAAATAGAACAGCCTGACCTAAGTCGTTTCTATTCCAATCGCCATGTTGAATCTTGTATTTAACATCGCCGGTGAATGGGATTGGACCTATCACCAAGTCAGGATTGACGCTCACTTTTGAGGGCAGAAGTACTTTTCCGCGTTTTTCAACCTTTTGCCCATGTTTTGCCGAATTCAAAATTGACGTAATTCCCGATTCAATGAGGTCAGGAGTTTTGAAGAGAAATGTCTTTGACAGACTTGCGCCGCTGCTAATTGTTCTCCCTTGACCACCTATGACTTCATATGCGAGCTCGAGAGCATCTACGTAAGCCTTGTGCAAATTACGCGTATCCGGTTTTGATATTTGCATCACATCGCCGACGGCAGAAAAGTGCCTTAAGAGAACGTTACTTTTAGTAGCGACACTTGTTTCGAGTCCCACAGACTTTGAAATAACTTTCAAAGCTTTCTTTAGAATACGGTTTGCAGCCATGTCCTCGGAGTAGTCGTCGATGGAACTGTCCACTTCTACTTTGCCTCGCAGCCAGTTCAAAGCGGTCGCCTTGATGTCAATAGAACCCTTTGCGACCGAAAGCGACTCTCTTTTCGTTACGTAGTCTCTCGCTAAACCGCCGGTCAAAATTGTCTCGATCTCTGATAGAAACCAAGTACACACGAGCGAGTGAAAGGCTAACCCCGAGGCAAGGCCGGTTTTGTCATTTGATTTCCTAGCGCTTACTGAAAAAGCGCGCGATGCAATAAAGACAAAGTGGTCCATGGGTATTTTTGGTTTTACCAAGATCGTCAATCCTGGGGTGACGATGGTGCCTATTGCATTGTGAACTTTGACTTCGTAACGCCCAGACTCAAAGGGACGGATGTCAATAATTCGGCTATCTGGAGAATCGTCTGGGCTACCCCAAAAAGCCTTTGATCCTGCGAGATCTTTAGATAGCTGCCTCAAGTGGGCGAGTTGCACCTCATTCAGCTCGAGAATCGAAAACTCAGATTCTCGAACTTCGCAGTAACTGTGTTCACTGCCAGAAGGCATCGAACGCATATTCTCGCGCTAATTCGGGGCGGTCAAAAAAGTAGTCCTCTAGTAGCGGGTAAATTTGAAGATCCCAAACGTCACGCAGGTCAACTTTCTTCATTTCGTCCATCATGAAGTAGCTGTGCCCCACGGCATAGTTACTGCCGCCCATATCTTGCTCAATACGCGCGTTTAGCTTTTCAAATCCTTGGAAAAGCGAAGCTCCTAGGTGATTGGTGCGATTCTTATAGTGAGCTCTGAGAATGTCACTTGAAGGCTTCACCTCAAAGAAATCAAACCTTCTGCGCAATGCGATGTCCATCGACTTAATGCTTCGATCCGCAGTGTTCATGGTCCCAATAATGAACAAATTTGACGGAAGCGAAAAATCGCCATGGTACATAAGTGAGATCTCTTTATCGCGATACTCGAGGAGAAACATCAATTCACCGAATACTTTTGGAAGATTTGCTCGATTCATTTCATCGATTATCAACACGCGCGGTTTCCCGTCAGCTTTCGACTTTTTTGCAAGCTTGAGCAATGTTCCTTCGACCTTCGCAAACTGCAGGTTTCCCGCCTCATTAGTCTCCGGCCTGAGACCCTCCACAAATTCCTCGTACCCATAAGAGGGATGGAATTGCACAATTTGAATCTGATCTTTAACTGAATCCTCATCTAAAGGGCCAAGAACATATTTTGCGAGCTCCATAGCTACGAAAGTTTTGCCAGTGCCTGGAGGCCCTTGAAGCACAATTTGTGGACTCTTGTCGCTCAAAGATGCTAAAACTTTGGCAGCCAAGGTGCTTGTCCAATGTGTAGCTCTAATAAAAGAGTCCAACTCATCCTTGGCCTGAGTTTCACTAGTTGGCGAATTTAGTGCTGGCATGAGTTCCAACTTTCCGGCGAGGTGCTCCATTAGCACTTTGAAGTCTTGATCGGACAGACCAGAGTTTTTCTTTATCTCGAAGGCAACTGCGTTCCCCTTCTCGTACAAGGCGGCAAGACTGTTGCCATTCGCGTTTAGTGAAATTTTCTCTAGCTCGGGCAAAGGCAGATTGTTCTTTGCCGATACGTTCGCAGCACTTATTCGATCTCTTGCATCCTTGACCTTGGTTGGAATTTCTGCCGCTGGAGTGTTTGTAACACCCAAGTTCAAACTAAGGCTTACTGATTCGCCATCACCTGAAAAGAGAAGAACGAGGTACCAACCCTCTTGTGCCGAAATTGATTGCTTTGGATTGTAAATGCGGATCCAGGGAACAACCGCGCTGTTACCCTTTCCCGAGCTGGCATCAATCTTTAATTCTCGTGCCCATTCGACACTTGACAACAATTGCGCGATCACAGACTTAAGGTCTTTTTCTACAAGATCTCTGCGCCTAAGCATCTGAGGCGTGAATGTGGCCGAGTAACTCTTTTGAGTTTCAAGAATTTGGTCTACTAGCTGCGTGATCTGCAAATCTTCCCCCCTGCTGGAATCGTCTTACTTCAGCCTAGAACAACCCCACGACGCCAGCATCGTTATCTGAGTCGAGCTCAAACGAGCGAATTTCAACCTGAAGTTCGCGAGTGGCCTCACGAAGAGCTCGCTCAGGTTCGAGGCCGACGGCACGAGCCGACGAGACAATCGCCAAGAGCAGCTTGCCCAGTGACGATTCATCATCCATGGGAATAGCCGGGGTGTCAGAGGCATCAATCAACCCGAGCTTCTCGGCCTTGCCAAGCACCTTATCTGCAAGCGCCAGCGCAGGCAGAGCCTGGGGAATTCCATCGAGCACACTAACCCGCTCTGGCTTCTCGCGCTGCTTGTGGGCATCCCAGTTGAGCATTACGTCATCGCCGGTCTTAGCCGCGTAGCGCTCGAGTTCTTCGGGTGATCCGAAAACGTGTGGATGACGCCCCATCATCTTCTGAGCGCTTACCTCGGCCACAGTCTCAATGTTGAAAGGCTCGCCAACGCTGCCGGTTGCGCCAAGGTCTGTGTGAAAGATGACCTGATAGAGCACGTCTCCGAGTTCTTCGATGATCTCGTTGCGGTCGCCACTCTCGATGGCGTCGATTAGCTCATAGGTTTCTTCGAGCAAGTACTTGGTGAGACTGCTGTGTGTCTGCTCGGCATCCCATGGACAACCGCCAGGGGCGCGAAGTTTGTGAGCAACGGCAATGAGAGCGTCGAGTTGCGGGTGACTTGGGTTTTGTGTGGTTTCTGCAGACATGGATCAAGTCTGCCATGTGGGCGCTGTGGAAAATTCGAGCGTGACCCAGACGCGCGGCGTTTAGTAGGTGAGTGAACTTTGCGAAGCAGCCGATTGCCAAAATCGAGTACTTCGATAGAGCCGCTTTCTCAAGTTTTTTGCTCACGCTGGATTTTGAGTCAAGAAATCTGACCACCGAAGCCATGGTCGGAATACTGCCAAGGGCCTGGAGGCTAATCGAGGGGAAAT
>CAIKYE010000233.1 GCA_903831585.1 uncultured Micrococcales bacterium
AATTGAAGTTGCTGCCGGGTTAGTCGAGTTCAAGACCGCGGCAGAAGACTTCATTCTCTATCGAGTCGAACCAAGCGGGCAAAGGGTTCTGGCCGACCTGCAGCTCGGCGAAGATGCGGTAGTTCTCTGCACGGCGGGTGAGGTTGCGGTGAGCAACAGTTTGGGTGAACGGCTTGTGCTTCAGCGAGGCGAGGCTGCCTTCAGTTCTAAAGAAGCGAGATTGACTACCTTTGCGGGCAGTGGCACCGCCTTTGTGGCAATCGGCAAAGACTAGCTCGAAGCCTGTCTTGCGCTCCATGCGCTCTCGATGATTTCGGCCAGGTCGCGCTTGGCTGTCCAACCCAGGTGTCCTTTGATTCGCGAAACGTCTGCGCACAAATATGGTGGGTCACCAGGTCGTCTCGGCTGCAGATCGATTTCAAAGTCAATTTTTGTGACGCGCTTGATTTCGGCAAGCACCTCGAACACGCTTGCGCCCTTGCCGGTTCCGACGTTGAAGGTGCTGTGGTCTCGCGTGTCTCGATCGAGGTAGTCGAGCGAGGTCACGTGCGCCTCGGCAAGATCGAGAACGTGAACATAGTCGCGCACGCAGGTTCCGTCGGCGGTGTCGTAGTCGGTGCCAAAAACCACCGGTGACTTGCCGGCATCGAGAGCGGCAAAAACAATTGGCACCAGGTTCATGGTTGCGGTGTCTGCCAACTCTGGCCAACCCGCGCCGGCAACGTTGAAGTAGCGCAGATTGACCGCTCGCAAACCCCAGGCTCGTGCCGCGTTTGCCGTCATCCATTCGCCAATCAATTTTGTTTGGCCATAAGGGTTAATCGGTTTGCATTCGAAATCTTCGTTCACAAAATCTGTGTCTGGCATTCCGTAGGTTGCCGCACTGCTCGAGAAAACTAACTTGTCGACTTTGGTCTGCCGCATTGCCTCGAGCAGGTGAGCCATGCCGCCAATGTTCTGCTCGAAATACCATTCGGGCTTGGTTACCGATTCGCCGACCTGCTTGCGGGCGGCTAGATGAATGACCGATGTGATCGATTCGCTTTTGATTAGCTCAACCAGGGTTGCGGTTGCAGCCTCGGCAGCCAGATCGAGCTCAACCAGCTTGGCTGCGCCGATTCTGCCGCTATATCCCGAGGAAAGATTGTCGATAACGGTGACTCGGTGACCCTTTTCTTGCAAGAGTCGAACCACGTGCGAGCCGATATAGCCGGCTCCACCGGTGACGAGAATGCTCATTTGCCTAGGTTATCCGCCCTCTGGCCTTTCCCTAAGCCTCAATCTGCGGTTTAACATGCCGAAAACTGAACTTGACACGAGCGAATAACATCGGTGTAATTACAAACAAGAAAGTAATCAAGGGTGATCGGCGATCATCTGGGATAGGAATACGCATGGATGACGGCAGAGACGTTCCAAAGAATTGGTTCGAAGACCCGCTCAGCCTTGGCGTCTCACGCGCATACAACGATGGCGAAGATGATCCTCTGGCATGGCAGGCAGATGCGCTCTGTGCTCAGACAGACCCAGAAGCTTTCTTTCCTGAAAAGGGCGGCTCGACTCGCGAAGCCAAAAAGATTTGTGAGAGCTGCGACGTTCGAGCCCAGTGTCTCGAATTCGCACTTAAGAATGACGCCCGTTTCGGAATCTGGGGCGGACTATCAGAACGTGAACGTCGCAAACTAAAGAAGCGCGCGTAACATTCGGCGAAAGCCGCAACGATGAAAACCTTTGTTTCTGCAATCGTGATAAGTCACGATTCCGCTGAGTTTTTATCGCGCACTCTTTCAGCCCTGCAAGCACAACCGGTCAGTGAAATAATTCACGTCGAAACCGGCAACGTATCCGGTTCAGAAAACAGTTCTGCAATTGGTTCACACTTTTCTCTAACCGATTCAAGTCTGGCAAAGTCGCTCAAGTTTGCCGTCGAAAAAACCTCGGCAGAAAGCGATTGGCTTTGGATTCTGCACGATGACAGCGCACCGCTGCCCGGCGCTCTCAAAGAGCTTCTGGCCGTGGCCGAAGTTTCGCCATCGGTTGCGGTCATCGGACCCAAACAGGTGGACTTCAACGACCATCGAATAATCGTGCAACAGGGCCTAACTCTCACCAAGCGCGGAAAGCTCTTTAGCCTGGTTAGCAACGAACTAGATCAGTCGCAGCACGACGCCATGGCAGATGTTTTGGCAGTATCGACCGCCGGCATGCTTGTCAAAAAGAGCGTCTGGTTGGGTCTCGATGGCCTCGCCGACAAGGTCGCACCGCTTGCCGCCGACTTCGACTTTTCAATGCGGGTTCGAGCCCAAGGTCACCGCGTGGTGGTTGCTCCTCAGGCCAAGGTTGCTCACGCGGCTCTATCGATGAACGATAAGCGCAAGCGTTCATGGCTGGGCACCCCTGCAAAGACGGCTCTGCGCCGAGCCGAGATTCAACTCAGACTCAGTTGGGCTCCGCTTTGGCAGGCACTCGCATTCTGGG
>CAIKYE010000234.1 GCA_903831585.1 uncultured Micrococcales bacterium
GGAGTCACAATTTTTCAACTGGATCAAGGCATGGACACGGGGCCTATTCACTCGCAGGTTCAGACTGTTATCGAACCCACAGAAACGGCGGGGGACCTGCTAGTCAGATTGACCAACATCTCAATCACCATGCTCGACGAATGCCTTGCGAAGATTTCCTCAGCAACAGCGGTGCCAATGGCACAGACTGGCGAGGCAACGCTTGCGCCAAAACTCTCGAGACTAGAGGCGAGAGTCGATTTCTCTAAGTCCGCTTCAGAGATTGAACATCTCATTCGCGGCTGCAATCCAGAGCCCATGGCCTGGGCCGAATTCGATGGTGAGCCTTTCAGGATTCTGTCTGCAAGAGCATCGCTTCAGACGAGTGAGAACCTTGCTGCCTCCGAAGCCGGAAAAGTTTCAATGATTGACGGCAAGATTTTTGTTCAAACAGGTAGAGGTGTGTTGCAGTTACTAGAGGTGCAGCCTGCTTCTAAGCGAGCCATGCCTGCCTCTGATTGGTACAGGGGAATTTCACCTGGAGCAAGACTCTCGTGAGGAACGCATACAAGCAATCGGCTCGATCGGTTGCGTTTGAGCTTCTACTGGCCGTCGAAGAAGATGACACCTATGCAAACCTGCACATGCCGAAATTGCTCAACCAGGCGAAACTGGAAGACCGCGACGCCGGTTTAGCTCAAGAGTTGGCATTTGGAACTATCAGGAATCAGCTGTTCTACGACAAGATCATTGAGATTTGCGCTAATCGAGATTCTAAAGAGATTGAACTCAGGTCAAAGCTACTCTTGCGACTTGGAGCGCATCAGCTTTTGGCCATGCGCATTCCTAGTCACGCCGCGATTAATGAAACGGTAAACCTTGCGAAATCAGTTTCCAGCCAGGGTTCTGTTGGTTTCGTCAACGGAGTCTTGCGCAGGGTTTCGGAACGCTCGCTCGAAGATTGGAAAGTTGCGGTTCTAGATGGTATCGCTGACTCGATTGAGCGGCTCTCTATTGAGTTCTCTCACCCGGCATGGATCATTAGAGCTCTAGAGCAAGCTCTACGAGTTGACGGCCGTGCGGATTCATTGAGATTGCTGTTAGAGACAGACAACATTCCGGCCGATGTGAACCTAGTTGCTCTGCCTGGACTAGCTAACGAGAAACACACCGCAAACCTCATACCCGGTTTAGCCAGCCCGATTGGTTTTTCAATTAGTGGGGGCGATCCATCGAAACTGCCAGCCATGCGCGATGGGTTTCTCCGAGTGCAAGACCAGGGTTCTCAATTGGCAACTCTGGCGCTGACTTCAGCAAGCACAATCTCTAAGGGAGAAAAGTGGCTCGATATGTGTGCTGGACCTGGTGGCAAGGCCGCCCTCTTGGCTGCTATCGCCAAATTGAACGGCGCAGTCTTAGAAACGAATGAAATATCTGAGCATCGCGCAAAATTGGTCGCTCAGGCCCTCAGCAAGGTTGACCCATCTGTTCCGGTTTTTGTCTCTGATGGAACCACTATTGGCCAGGACGCGCCCGAATCGTTCGACCGCATTCTGCTAGATGCTCCGTGCACCGGATTGGGCTCACTGCGTAGGCGTCCGGAATCGCGCTGGCGAAAGAAACCCAAGGATGTTGCCGAACTTGCGACCTTGCAGCAGGCACTAATGAATAGCGCGTGGCTAGCGCTCAAACCCGGCGGCGTTCTCGCCTATGTCACTTGCACACCGCACTCGGGCGAGACCCTGGCAATAGTTGATTGGCTCGAGAGAAAGTACCCGAGCGAAGTGGGGCTGCTCAGCGCAACAAAGGTGCTAACTGAGCTGAATCCAAACCTTCAACTGAATCCAGACCGAAAGACGGTTCAACTCTGGCCGCATATAAACGGCACCGACGCCATGTTTATCGCTCTTATTTCTAAATCGATAGGCTAATTGCATGAGTGTTCGCATCTGTCCTTCGATTCTGTCGGCAGATTTCGCCAATTTCGAATCCGAACTCGCGACAATTTCGGATAGTGACCTTATCCATGTTGACATCATGGATAACCACTTCGTTCCAAATCTAACTTTCGGTTTGGCCACCGTTGCTCGCTTGCAGCAACTCAGCCCCAAGCCACTTGATGTGCACCTGATGATTGAAGATGTTGATCGTTGGGCAGTCGAATATGCAAAATTGGGCGTCTTCTCGGTCACGTTCCACGCAGAAGCCACGGAGAATTCGACCGAACTGGCCAA
>CAIKYE010000235.1 GCA_903831585.1 uncultured Micrococcales bacterium
GGTTCCACCACGAGAGAGCAATTCTTTTCTGAAGTGGTCGCCGTTTTCGCGGGTTAGACCGCCGTTGTTCTTGAACCAATCGACGGTGTCTGCATCAAGCACCTCAGACCAGATGTAACCGTAGTAGCCGGCTGAGTAACCACCGGCAAAGATGTGCGAGAAGTAAGTACTGCGGTAGCGGGTAGGCACGAGGGCAAAATCCAAGCCGTAGTTAGCAAGGGCCTTAGCTTCGAATGCCTCGACGTCGGTCGGAATCTCATCGGGTGAAAGTTCGTGCCAGGCAAGGTCGATCACGGAGGCAGCCAGGTACGCAACTGTCGCGTGACCCTGGTTGAATGTCTCGGCACGCTTGAGATTGTCGATCCATTCCTGCGGAAGTGGTTCGCCAGTCTCGTAGTGCTTGGCAAAATTGGCGACAACCTCTGGCCAGAGCATCCACATCTCG
This sequence comes from uncultured Micrococcales bacterium, assembly GCA_903831585.1. GTDB lineage: Bacteria > Actinomycetota > Actinomycetes > Actinomycetales > Microbacteriaceae > Rhodoluna. The sequence continues at coordinate 446 of CAIKYE010000235.1, forward strand.
TTTACCTGCGAAGGAAACTCGACAAAGTCGCGAGGTGTGCTGGTTCCCGAGAATCTCGGGTACTTCACGTTCGAGAGCATGCCGTGCAACGCGTGGCCAAATTCGTGGAACAGTGTGGTGGTGAAGTCAAAGCTCAGAAGCGCTGGCTGACCGGCTGGTGGCTTGACCACGTTGGAGTTGTTGAGCACGACCGGAAGTTGGCCGAGCAGGTGACTCTGGTCAACGAAGCTGTTCATCCATGCGCCACCGCGCTTTGATGGGCGCGTGAAGAAGTCTGCAATGAATAGCGCCATCTTGCTGCCGTCGGCATCGAAAACCTCGAATGCGCGAGCTTCTGGGTGGTAGGTGACCAGGTCTTTGCGCTCTTTGAATGTGATGCCAAACAATTTGGTAGCCGCAAAGAATATGCCATCGAATAGAACGCGCTCTAGTTCGAAGTAAGGCTTGAACAGCTCGGTGTCGATGTTGTATTTCTCGGCGCGAACCTTTTCGGTGTAAAGGTCCCAATCCCACGACTGCATGTCAAAGTCATTTCCAGAGGCCTTGATGGCTTCCTGAATATCCTTGGCTTCGAGCTCGGCATTGCGCCTGGCTGCCGGAGCAATCTTGCGCAGCATCTCGTGCACGTTGGCTGGGTTCTTGGCGGTCCGGTCGGTTAGCACATAGTGTGCGTGCGAATCGAAGCCGAACAACTTCGCTTTCTGGGCGCGCAACTTGGCCATCTCGAGCAAAATCGGTCGGTTGTCGTTTGCGCCGTCGCGACCTCCCTTGACCATCGAGTTCTTCATGATTTTTTCGCGAAGTGATCGATTGGTCAGTGAGGCGAGCATTGGGTTGCCGGTGAAGTTAACCATGGCCAAGAAATACTTGCCCTCTTGGCCCTTGTCTTTGGCAAGCGCTGCAGCGCCTGCGATCTCGTTTTCGCTGAGTCCATCGAGTTCTTCGGCTGTGTCAACGAAGACTCCGAGGTCATTGGTGTCAGCGAGAAGCTGTTGGCTGAACTTGGTGTCGAGTTCGGCAAGGCGCTGATTGATTTCCATTGCCTTGCTGCGCTCGGCTTCGCTCAGGTGAGCGCCAGCCTTTCTGAAGTCTTCGTAGTAGCGAACAAGTAGCCAGTCGCTTTCAGCATCTAGACCAAGAGAGTCTCGTTTGTTGTATAACTCTTCAACTCGGGCATACAAAACCGGGTTGAGCTGAATTGCGTCCTGATGGGCAGCCAGCTTTGGCGCGATCTCTTCTTCGATTTTGTCGATCTCGTCATCGGTGTCACTAGATGATTTGCTGTAGAAGACCACGAGCATGCGCTCGAGAAGTTTTCCAGCGCGCTCAAGTGCAACGAGAGTGTTGTCGAAAGTCGGTTCACCCGATTCGAGAATTGCCGCAACCTCGGCTAGGTGCTGCTCGCAGCCGGCATAGAAGGCAGGCAGGTAATGCTCGGTGCGAATCTTCGTGAAGTCTGGAAGTTCGTATTCGAGGGTCGAACGGTTGGCAAATGGGTTCTCTGAGTTAAAAGTCATAGCCAATAGCCTACGACTGACTTATGCCTCTTCGGCCGGCTTCAAAACAACGTCGACAACAGCCACTTCGTCTGCCTCGGCATATGCGAGATCCGCAATTCGCCCGACGCCCTTGAGGTCCCTCTCGAAGACGCGGATTCTGGTGAGCACTGCCGCGGGAGCCTGCATGGTTGCCGAAAGCACGTCTGCCTTCATCGATGCCTTGGCATCTGACTTGGCCTTGCGAATGCCAACCAGAGCGGTTGAGGCAAGCTCAAGAAGCCCGTGGTTGCTGGCGTCGAGACCTGCCGTGACCTCTTCAACGGTTGGCCAGCTGGCTCGGTGGATCGAACCGGCCTCTGACTGCCACCAGCTCCAGATCTCTTCGGTTGCAAATGGAAGAAACGGTGCCAAGAGTCGCAGCATTGTGTGCAGTGCCTGACGCAGAGCGATGGCGGCCGAGGCCTGAGCTTCTGCGCTGGCATCTGCCTGACCATACGCGCGTTCCTTCACGAGCTCTAGGTAGTCATCGGTGAAGTTCCAGAAGAATTTCTCGGTGATTTCAAGCGACTTGGTGTGATCGTAGTTCTCGAATGCGCGGGTGGCGTCGCGAACGACGTCTGCAAGTGAGAGCAGCATGGCCTGATCGATGGCTTCGGTCACCTTGGTGTGGCCCGCAGGCACCTCGAACGAGAGTGCAAACTTTGCAGCGTTCAAGAGTTTGATTGCAAGTCTGCGACCAATCTTCATCTGACCGGTGTCGAAGGCGGCGTCGGTTCCGAGTCGAGCAGATGCCGCCCAGTAGCGAACCGCGTCGCTGCCGTGTTCCTCGAGCATGTCGCTAGGTGTAACTACGTTGCCCTTCGACTTTGACATCTTTTTGCGATCCGGGTCGAGAATCCAACCCGAGATCGCCGCGTTGCTCCAAGGTAACTTTCCGTGCTCTTGTTCGCTGCGAAGCAACGTCGAGAACAACCAGGTGCGAATGATGTCTTGACCCTGGGGGCGAAGGTCGAAAGGAAAAACCTTTGCGAACAACTCTGGGTCGGCAAGCCACTGACCGGCTAGTTGAGGTGTGAGCGAAGATGTTGCCCAGGTGTCCATGATGTCGAGTTCGCCGACGAAACCGTTCGGTTGGTTGCGCTGAGACTCTGTGTAACCGGCTGGAACATCGCTTGAGGGGTCAACCGGCAACAGTGCGTGATCAGGAACCAGCGGAGTTTCAAACTGAGTCTCACCATTTGCATCAATCGAGTACCAGACCGGAATCGGAACTCCGAAGAAACGCTGACGTGAAATCAACCAGTCGCCGGTTAGGCCGTTGACCCAGTTCTCATAGCGAACGCGCATGAAGTCTGGGTGAAAGTTGAGTTGCTTACCGAGGGCAATAAGACGCTCGCGCAGGTCGGCATCGCGGCCACCGTTGCGCACGTACCACTGACGGGTAGAGACGATCTCGAGCGGCTTGTCGCCCTTCTCGAAGAACTTCACCGGGTGGGTGATCGGCTTTGGCTCGCCAACCATGTCGCCTGATTCCTGCAGCAGTTCAACGATTCGCTGCTTAGCCGAGAACACTGTCTTGCCGGCGAGTTCGGCGAATACCTCTAGGCCTCGAGCGCTTGTGATTGCCTCAGGCACCTCAGCAAGGATGCGTCCATCCCAGCCAATGATTGCGCGGTTTGGAAGGTCGAGCTCACGCCACCAGATCACGTCGGTGACGTCACCGAATGTGCAAATCATGGCGATGCCAGAGCCCTTGTCGATCTGAGCCAGGCGGTGCGCGACAACCGGAACCTCGACACCAAACAGAGGGGTCTTCACGGTCTTACCGAACATGTGCTTGTAGCGATCGTCATCGGGGTGTGCCACAAGAGCGACACAGGCAGGCAACATTTCTGGACGGGTGGTTTCGACGAAGAGCTTGCCGCCATCCCAGAGTGAGGCGTCGACGTCGAAGCCAACGCGGTGATAGGCGCCAGGCTGGTCGCGGTCTTCGAGCTCGGCCTGAGCGACCGCGGTTCTAAAGGTGATGTCCCAAAGGGTTGGTGCCATCGACTGGTATGCCTCACCGCGAGCGAGGTTATTCAAGAACGCCTTTTGCGAAACGGCCTGCGACGAAGGGGCAATCGTCTGGTAGGTCTGCTTCCAGTCGACAGAGAGTCCGAGTTGGCGCCAGAGCGCTTCGAAAACCTTCTCGTCTTCGACGGTCAGTTTTTCGCAAAGCTCAATAAAGTTTCGGCGCGAGATTGCAATCTGATCTGCTGCCTTGCTGCTCTTGTTGTCGCCGCCTTCGAACGGGGGAGTAAAGCCGGCAACGTAAGGAAGGTTTGGGTCGCAGCGAACGCCATAGTAGTTCTGAACGCGGCGCTCGGTCGGTAGCCCGTTGTCATCCCAGCCCATCGGATAAAACACTTCGAAACCGCTCATGCGCTTGAAGCGGGCAATGACATCTGTATGGGTGTAACTAAATACGTGGCCTACGTGCAGCGAGCCCGAAGCTGTCGGCGGCGGGGTGTCGATCGAATAGACCTGGCTGCGGTCAACGTCGCGACGAAAGCGGTAAACCCCATCGTTCTCCCAGACCAAACCCCACTTCTGCTCGAGCCCCTCGACTCCCACCTTCTCGGGGGTAGTGGCAGCGGCTAGCAGATCGGTCTTGGCAGGCAGGTTCACGCGAAAGTCTCCATAAAACGGGTTTGTAACAGGTTAACATTGATACAGACTTCCCGCGCTGAGCCAGAAAGCTATGCATGTATCCAAAGGTCAACGCCGATTCGGCCCGTGAGGGTGTGAACCCCAGCCCGAGCTTTCCGAACCTAGAAGAGCAGGTGCTTGCCTATTGGCAGAAAGACGGCACTTTTCAGGCCAGCATCGACCAGCGCAAGGCCGAAAACGCCGAAGAATTCGTCTTTTACGACGGTCCACCCTTCGCCAATGGCCTGCCGCACTATGGTCACCTGCTTACCGGGTACACCAAAGACATGGTTCCCCGCTTCAAGACCATGCAGGGATACCGAGTAGAACGTCGTTTTGGCTGGGATACCCACGGCCTACCTGCCGAGGTAGAGGCAGAGCGCCAGCTAAAGATCTCGGGACGACCCGAAATCGAGAATTTCGGCATCGACAAGTTCAACGAGTACTGCCGCACATCGGTCTTGAAGTACACAGAAGACTGGCGCACCTATGTGACCCGCCAGGCTCGATGGGTCGACTTCGACAACGACTACAAGACGCTCGATAAGCCCTACACAGAGAGCGTGCTCTGGGCTTTCAAGCAACTGCACAACAAGGGTCTGATCTACGAGGGCTTCAAGGTGCTCGCATACTGCTGGCGCTGCGAGACACCGCTGTCAAACCACGAACTACGCATGGATGACGAGGTCTACAAGACTCGCCAAGACCAAACCGTAACCGTGACTTTCAAAATCACCGATGGCGCGCTCGCGGGAGTCAAGCTGCTCGCCTGGACGACCACCCCGTGGACCCTTCCGACGAACTTCGCGCTCGCGGTAGGCCCAGAGATTGAGTACGCGGTAGTTGTCGCCGGGCCAAACGGAGCCGGCGATGGTTCGCCTGCCGGTTCGAAGTTCATGCTGGCCAAATCGCAGGTTGGCACGTATGCCAAAGACCTCGGCTATGAGAACGCCGAAGATGTCGTAATCGAGAGCACCCAACTAGGCAAGACAATGGCCGGCATTCGCTACGAGCGGCTTTTCGATTACTACGCCGATGCCGAGAAGTTCGAAATCGCA
>CAIKYE010000236.1 GCA_903831585.1 uncultured Micrococcales bacterium
ATAACCGGCCAACTGCTCACTCGTGGCACTTCGAGCCTTTGCCAAACCAAACTGAATCGACTGATTTGTGCTCTCGACTCTGGCCATCGTATTTGCGCCGGTGATCCAATAGGTAGCACCGCTCTTGGTTGACTTCACAACCGCGCTGGGCGCAATCACCGGTGGGCCGAGCTTTATCATCGCCAGTGCCGAAGCGCTAACGTCGACTACCGCGATGCTGATCATGTCGAAACCGAGCAAGGTTCTGTCGGCGGCAGACAGAGTGGTTCTGCGCTGCTTGGCGTTCACGTAGTAGATTGCCTTATCGCCAGCACCGCGAATAAATGCCGGCGCGGTGATTGACGTTGCGTCAGATGGAATCGCATCCAAGAATGCATCTGTAACCAGAGGTGCATCTGCAACTATCTCGGTGCCGTTGATGATTGGGCGCTTGCCGTCTGGCGTTAGCAAATAGTGCAATCCGGATGGGCCGCGCACAATCGACTTAATCGTTACGCCGCTGTTGACCTTGCTCAAACCGTCGCTGGTCATGGTGCCCGTCGATGCCGCGAACCACTTTGCAAAGTTGACATCGGCAGATGTCTTTGGGTCTAGCTCAAAATATGTTCCACCAACAAACACACCCTTGTTGCCCGTTGTCGCATTTGTGAACAGAGATTTGTTCGAGATGATCGGATTTCCCCATGGCAAATAGTTAAAGGCGGTCACCTTGGTTGGCGACATCGCCGGCAGGCTAATTGCAGCTTCGGTTACCGAGTAGGCATCGAGAATCTGACGTTTGCTGGCGGCACTGATCAGAAACTGTTCGGTACCTTCACCAGCGACCAGTTCGGTTAGTGCGCCGCCGTTGGCAAGGGCGGCGAGCTGCGAAGCGGTGAGTTGAACCGCGGTGGCGCAGTCGAGACCGAAAGTGGCAGCCTGGTTGCAGGTGGTGATGGTGAACTTCTTGCCATCCTCAAAGAACCAGTACTGGCCGGTGGCCGACTTAATCAGGCGATTCAGGCTGGTCACGGTTGTGAATGAATCGAGGTAAGCCTGCGAAATCACGCCTAGCGGGCCGAGCGGTTTGAGTGCGGCGAGAATCGCAGGGTCACTGATCAGGTACTTGCTGTTGTCGACAATCAAATACGGGTCAGAGCTTTCGCTCTTGAGCAAGAAGCCACCGCCGATTGGACTGCCGAACCAGTCGCTATAGAAGCGCCAAAAGTTTCGGTTTCCATAGGCGCTGCAACTATCCCCTTCCCCGTAGAGGTTTTTCAGTGCTGCATCATTTGGGGTGTATGGGGTGTAGTAATAAAGTGCGGTGGTTGCGATGCTCTTGATCAAGACCGGTTTTGTTCCGCAACTCGACGTTGGGTTATAGCGAATGTTTGCGGTGCTGCCGACCTTTAGGTAGGTGAAAGAACCTCGAGGGTCGCCGTACCACTGCAACTGACCGGCACCCTTGTAAAGCTGATTGAAGAGACCCGTCCAAACCTTGCCGCAGATTCCCGGATCGCTGTCTGGACAGCCGTACCCCATCGCTGCTCGATACATATACGCGGTCGGATTAGTTGCCTGGATCAACCCCTGCTCTTTTTGCAGAGTGACAAGTAAAACTTTTGGGTTGATGCCGCAGGCGCGAGCAATGTTGTAAATGATTTCTGAAGCTCGAATATTTGCCTTCGCTGGCATTGGTGCACACTTGCCGTCTTCACCAGCTTTCTCAAGTTGGTCAGAAACATAATCGCGCAGACAGGTTGGCCCGCCATCGTTTGCCTTGCAAACCGGAACCTTGCTTTCGAGAAAACGTTGAATATCTGCAACTGTCATTGTGCCGAAGTCATAGAAAACGCTGTCGCTAATAATCAGACCCGGATCAAATCGAGAAGCGTCTGCTGCTTCGGCACCGCTAGTAGTTTGGATCGCCGAAATGCCGGTCAGCACTAGCACCAGTGAGAGTGCGAGCGCTAAAAAGCGATTAGGGCGTAGCTTCAT
>CAIKYE010000237.1 GCA_903831585.1 uncultured Micrococcales bacterium
ACACCGAGCTCGTGCATTTGATCGGCATCGGCAACCTGTTGCTCAAGCAAAAGTTTCGACATCGCTTGCTCGATTTTTAGTCGACTGCGCCGAGAAAGGTCGAGAAAAATCGACCGCCCATGCGAGTGACAATTTCGTAGTTGATGGTGTCTGCGGCAACGGCAAGTTCGTCTGCACTTGGCACCCCAGCGGCAGGATCACCAAAGATGACGACTTCGTCGCCCGCTACAACGTCATCGTCGCCGACGTCGATGACAAACTGATCCATGGCGATTCGAGACTCAATCTTGTAACGCTTGCCCTTAATTGAGACCTCGGCCTTGCCGCTTGCGTTTCTTGGCAAACCCTCGGCATAGCCAATCGGCACCAGCGCCAGGGTTGTCTCTTTTGTCGTGCGGGCCAGGTAGCCATAAGAGATGCCCACGTCTGCCTGAACCCGCTTGGTCTGGGTTACCAGTGCGCGAGCGGTCATGGCCGGGCGCAAACCAAATTCAGCGGCAGCGCGATCGACAAAGGGCGAGAGCCCATAGAGCCCGACACCGATTCGAACCATTTCATAGTTTGCATCCGGATAGCTGATGGTGCCATCCGAGGCGGTTAGGTGACGCAATTCGAAATCGAGACCCAGAAGCTTTGCTGTCTCCACGGCCTGATCGAACAGGGCAATCTGAGCGCGATCATCGGGCTCAGCTGTGCTGCTCAGGTGACTGAAAACACCCACGCACTCGAGCAGTTGTTCGTCACAAAGACCAACCACCGCGGTGACAAGAGCCGGCCACTCTTCGATGCTTGAGCCGTTGCGGCTAAGGCCGGTGTCGACCTTCAGGTGAATTCTGCCTACCTTGCCGGTGAGCCTGGCGGCATCGGCAACACGTTCGAGCTGCTCTAGGTTCGCAACTGAGAGTTCAACGTTGGCCTCTAGTGCCTCGGTGAACATGTCGTTCGGGTCATGCAGCCAGGCCAGAATCGGAGTCTCGAGACCACCCTCGCGCAGGTGCAGCGCTTCATCGACATCGGCAACCCCGAAATAGTCGACCTTGGCACGATCGAGTTTTAGAGCAACCTCATAGAGTCCGTGACCATAGGCGTTTGCCTTAACCACGGCCATGATCTTCGCCCCGGGTGCCATCTTTCTATAGGTATTGAGGTTTGCCTCAATCGCATCTAGGTCGATTACCAACTCGCGCATCAGGCACCACCCTCGGCAACCAGAAAGGCTATTGCAGAATTTCCATCGTGCGAAATAGACAGGTGCAAGTTCTTGATGCCACGCGATTCGGCATATGCTGCGGTGCTGTCAAACAATTCGATAAACGGTTTGCCGAGCTCATCTTTCGAAACGCGAACATCGTGCCAGCGCATCTGCTTCGAATCACCAAAGACTTTTATCAGAGCCTCTTTAGCGGCAAACCTACCGGCAAGAGTTCGAGTTGCCGCGTCGCGCTCATCCATGTGAAAAATCTTTTCGATCAAACCGGGGTTCTTCTCAATTGAATTTTCGAATCTGCTCAGATCAACCAGATCGACGCCGACACCGATAATCATGCTTAGCTATTCGACCGTTACAGACTTGGCCAGGTTGCGCGGCTGATCGACATCGAGACCCTTTGCTGTCGAAAGCGCGAGAGCAAACGCCTGCAGTGGAATCACGGTGAGAATCGGAGCCAGCAGAGTTTCACACCGTGGCACAAAAATCACGTTCTCTGCGTAGTTCGAAACCTGTTCGTCGCCCTCTTCGGCGATCGCAATTATCTTTGCTCCGCGAGCGCGAATCTCTTGAATGTTTGAAATCACCTTCGGGTGCAAGCTGTCTTCGTCGCGCGGGCTCGGCACAATCACGATGACCGGCTGACCTTCTTCGATTAGCGCGATTGGTCCGTGCTTTAGTTCACCCGCGGCAAAACCCTCGGCGTGAATATATGCAAGTTCCTTGAGTTTGAGCGCGCCCTCCATTGCCACTGGAAAGCCAACGTTGCGACCGAGAAACAAGACCGACTTGGCGTCGGCCATCGAGGTTCCGAGGCGTTGAGCCTGCTCGAGCCCTGCGATGACCTGCGAAACACGGCCAGGCATCTTGAGCAGGTCGATGCCGACTCGCTTGAGCTCTGCGGCTGGCACTGCGCCACGGATGCTGGCAAGCCACAGGCCGAGCAGATAGCCGGCCGTGATCTGAGCAGTCAGCGCCTTGGTTGAAGCAACTGCCACCTCGGGGCCGGCGTGGGTGTAGATGACGGCATCGCTCTCGCGAGCCAGCGTGGCACCCTGGGTGTTACAGATGGCAAGTACCTTGGCACCAAGTTCTTTCGCGTAGCGAATGGCCATGAGCGTATCCATGGTTTCGCCAGACTGCGAGATTGCAACAATCAGAGTGTTCTTGGTGATGATCGGGTCGCGATATCTAAACTCATGTGATAGCTCGACCTGTACCGGAATGCGCGACCACTTTTCGATTCCATATTTTGCAATGTCACCGGCATACGAAGCGGTGCCGCAGGCAACGATGATGATGCGTTCGAGGTTCTTAATGTCTTCGTGCGAGAGTCCATCGGTCTCGGTCAAACGAACCGAGCCGTCAGAGTTGAGGCGACCCATGAGAGTGTCGGCAACCGCCTGCGGTTGGTCTGCAATTTCTTTGGCCATGAACGAAGACCAGCCGCCTTTGCTCGCGGCAGAGGCATCCCAGTCGACGGTGAATTCTTCTGGCTGAACTGTCTTGCCATCGAAGCTGCGCACCTCAACCGAGCCTGCGCGCAAAATCACAATCTCGTCTTGACCTACGCTGATGGCGCGCTTGGTGTGCTCGACAAAAGCGGCAACGTCTGAACCCAAGAAGTTCTCGCCGTCGCCAAGACCGATAACAAGAGGAGCGTTTCGGCGAGCAGCCAAAACCATGTCTGGCTGATCTTCGTGAATTACCAAAATTGTGAAGGCTCCGTGAAGTCGAACCACAACAGATGCGAAGGCCTTGGCTAGGTCGCCACTCTTCTCAAACTCACGAGCGATCAGGTGGGCGGCAACCTCGCTGTCGGTCTCGCTAGAAAAAGTTGTGCCCTCGGCAACGAGCTCTGCCTTTAGCTCGGCAAAGTTTTCGATTATGCCGTTGTGAATGAGTGAAAGTTTCTGACGCTGCCCGCCAAGGTGCGGGTGGGCGTTTCCGTCTGTCGGTGCGCCGTGGGTTGCCCAACGGGTGTGGCCGATTCCAATATGTGCCGTTGGCAGCGGGTGCTCTTCGATCTCGGCAACCAGGTTGACCAGTTTGCCGGCCTTCTTGCGGGTCTCGAGATGCCCATCCGGTGAAATCACGGATACGCCTGCAGAGTCATAGCCTCGGTATTCGAGGCGTCGAAGCCCACCGATGAGAACATCGAGGGTCGATTTAGGGCCTACATAACCCACGATTCCGCACATGAGTCCTAATTTACGGCAGAATGGCTCTTTGTGACGGTTGATAGAGCGAGCGATAAGGGTTCAGTGAGCCCATTTGTCGAAATTTCGCGTGCAGACTGGGCTGCGCTTGGCCGCTCGACCGAGCTGCCCCTAACCGAACAAGAGATTTCGCAGATTCGTGGCCTCGGAGACTTCCTGGATCTCAAAGAAGTCAGAGATGTTTACCTTCCGCTCAGTCGACTTCTGAACCTTTATGTCACCGAAGCCCAGCGTTTGCACTCGGTGACTTCTGAGTTCATGGGTGAGCGCGCCAAACGAACACCTTTTATCATCGGCGTTGCCGGCTCGGTTGCGGTCGGCAAGAGCACGGTCGCTCGTTTGCTTAAGGAGATGTTGTCTCGCTGGCCATCTACCCCTCGCGTCGAGCTGATTACCACGGATGGCTTCTTGTACCCGAACGCCGAGCTCGAACGCCGCAACCTCATGCACCGCAAGGGTTTTCCGGAGTCTTACGACCGTCTGGCTCTGCTGAAATTTGTGGCAGACATTAAGTCGGGGGTCGAACGGGTTTCGGCTCCGGTCTACTCTCACCTCAGCTATGACATCGTGCCGGGTGCCGAGGTCATCGTCGAATCGCCAGATGTCGTGATTGTCGAGGGCTTGAATGTCTTGCAGCCACCGGTCATGGGCCAGGAGGTTGCCCTGAGCGACTACTTCGATTTCAAGATTTACGTCGATGCCGATGTTGCGAATGTGACCAAGTGGTTTCTTGGCCGCTTCGAACAGCTTCGCGAGGGTGCCTTCACCAACCCAAAGTCTTACTTTCACAAATACGCCGAAATGCCTTTCGAAGAGGCCCTCGAGCGGGCCATTGAGATCTGGAACACCATCAACCTGCCTAACCTGATTGAGAACATTCAGCCGACCCGCTCAAGGGCAACTTTGGTGCTGCAGAAGGGCAGCGAGCACGCTGTGCAGTCTGTGCTGCTACGCAAGGGCTAAGAGTCGACATCTCGCCGTTATCAATTCGTTACCAAAATCAGCCAAAATTCTCTCAACCTGAGAGTTGACTGATAGCGAGCCACCGTAGCAGCGTCGCAAGGCCGGTTCATTGGCCTGACGCTGAAGACGATGACTTTTCGAAAAGTACATCTAATTGAAAGGCCTCAATTGAAACTATCTAACATCTTGACCGACGGTCAATTTAACATCGTTTATAACATGTTGTCTTTGGGAATCGCAGCGATGCTATTCACTTCGATTTTCTTGTGGGTTGCACGCGACCGCGTATTGCCTCGCTACCGCACCGCAGTGATGGTCTCAGCGTCTGTAACCTCGATTGCTGCGTACCACTACTTCAGAATGTTCGACAACTTCAGCCACGCATTCGCGGTTGATGGTGTGAACAACCCAGGCGCTTACAACGTTGGCTACCGCTACGTTGACTGGCTACTGACTGTTCCACTACTACTAGTTGAGCTTGTTGCAGTACTTGCACTTGCAAAGGCAGCTCAGAGCTCGATCTTGAACCGCTTGGTTCCTGCAGCAGCAGCAATGATCGTTCTTGGTTACCCTGGTGACGCAAAGCTAGACATCTGGGGCCTAGACGCTTCAGTATGGGGTCTACTCTCAACCATTCCGTTCCTATACATCTTGTATGTATTGTTCGTCGAGTTGGGCAAGAGCCTGTCACGCCAGTCAGCAGAAGTTCAGAAGAAGGTCCGCATTTTGCGCTTGCTACTTATCGCAACTTGGGGCGTTTACCCAATCACCTTCATCATGGCGATGGGCAACACTCAGGCAACTGCAGACCAGTTCGTAGCACGTGAAGTTGGTTACTCAATTGCCGACATCCTTGCTAAGTGCCTCTTCGGTCTAATCATCTACTCGATCGCTCGTATCAAGTCAGCTGAAGACGACAAGGAATTCGCTAAGTCAGAGTTCAAAGACGCATAAGCAATAAACCAAAAAACTTGCGGGCCACCAGTGTTGGTGGCCCGCAAGTCTTTAAGCCATGATTTATTCATGGCAAAGAACGACAACGCCGAGCTAGCAGAGCTGTTACGCGCCAACATCGAGGCGTCAAATCGAACTACCCACGCGGTGCGCGCCATAGTCAGATTCGTCTTTTTGCAACTGACCA
>CAIKYE010000238.1 GCA_903831585.1 uncultured Micrococcales bacterium
ATGTCGACGATTCAGCTCGACTTCAATCTGCCAGAGCGCTTCGACTTAGAGTATGCGGCGGCTGACGGCACGAGACAGCGTCCAATCATGATTCACCGCGCGCTTTTTGGTTCGATCGAGCGATTCTTCGGCGTTCTCACGGAACATTACGCAGGACACTTTCCACCTTGGTTGGCTCCGGTGCAGGTCGTTGGCATTCCAGTTGCAAACGAATTTGGCGATTATCTTGACGAGATTGCGCAAACACTTCGAGCACATGGAGTTCGGGTGGAAGTAGACCACAGCGATGACCGCATGCAGAAGAAGATTTTGAATCATGCCAAGGCCAAAGTGCCGTTCATGCTGATCGCTGGGGGACAGGACCGAGATTCGGGTGCCGTTAGTTTCAGGTTTAGAGACGGCACACAAGAAAACGGAATTGCTGTTGGCGACGCTGTAGCGAGAATCCTGGAAGCAATCTCCAACAAGTCGCAGGTATAAAGTGCAGAATTCTTCGGACATGCCTGGCGTACCAAGTGCTTTCCAGCACCTTTGGACACCGCACCGACTCGTTTACATCACACAGGGGCAACAACCGGCAGACCATGAATGTCCGTTCTGTCTTGCCACGGCAAAAACTGATGAGGAATCTCTGATCGTCTTTCGAGGTGAGTATGCCTACGTGATTTTGAATCTCTTCCCATATAATTCAGGGCATCTCTTGGTTTGTCCCTACCGACACATATCCACCTATGAGCTTGCCTCTGCTGATGAAGTTGCAGAGATTGCTCAGCTCACTCAGCAGGCAATGCGTGTATTGAGTGCTGTGAGCAACAGTCACGGCTTCAACATCGGCATGAATCAGGGTGAGGTGGCCGGTGCCGGCATAGCAGGGCATCTGCATCAGCACATCGTGCCTCGATGGAAGAACGACTCGAATTTCTTTCCGATAATCGCCGAAACCAAGGCGATTCCTCGTCTGCTCGGTGAAGTCAGGGAAGAACTGGCGCAGGCCTGGGGTAATTGCTAACTATTTGATGCACTGGGCATAACTCGGGTTTAGAATTTAGTCATGAATGAGCCCATTTCAACCACCGGTAGCCCCCTAATCAAACGCGGCCTAGCAGAGATGCTTAAGGGCGGTGTAATCATGGACGTGGTTACGGCTGATCAAGCAAAGATCGCCGAAGATGCTGGGGCCGTTGCTGTAATGGCGCTCGAGCGCGTACCGGCAGACATTCGTGCCCAGGGTGGCGTTGCTCGCATGAGCGACCCAGACATGATTGACGGAATCATCAGTGCCGTGTCGATTCCGGTTATGGCAAAAGCGCGCATCGGTCACTTCGTTGAGGCACAGATTCTGCAAGCTCTAGGCGTTGACTTCATTGATGAGTCTGAAGTGCTTTCTCCGGCTGACTACGTTAATCACATTGACAAATTGAAGTTCACCACTCCGTTTGTCTGCGGTGCAACAAATCTAGGTGAGGCATTGCGCCGAATCACCGAGGGTGCTGCCATGGTTCGCTCAAAGGGCGAAGCTGGCACCGGCGATGTTTCTGAGGCGACGAAACACATTCGCACAATCAACGGTGAACTGCGAGCTTTGGCCGCAAAGACCGAAGATGAACTCTATGTAGCGGCAAAGGAACTTCAGGCACCATATGATCTCGTTCGAGAGGTTGCCAGAACTGGCAAGTTACCAGTTGTAATGTTCACCGCGGGCGGCGTTGCTACACCAGCAGATGCAGCGATGATGATGCAACTTGGAGCAGACGGAGTCTTTGTTGGTTCTGGAATCTTTAAGTCCGGAGATCCGGTGGCAAGAGCTAAAGCGATTGTCAAGGCAGTGACTTTCTTCAACGATCCAGAGATACTTGCTCAAGTTAGCCGCGGCCTCGGTGAAGCAATGGTTGGTATCAACGTCAACGACATTCCTGCTCCACATCGTTTGGCCGACCGCGGTTGGTAAAACGAACCGTTGGTGTTCTCGCTCTTCAAGGCGATGTTGCGGAGCACATACACGTTCTGAAAGGTTTGGGCTGCACAGCCATTGAGGTTCGCACACCAGCCGAACTAGCAAGCGTTGAAGCTTTGGTTATTCCAGGTGGCGAATCTACAACCATCTACAAACTCGCTGAGATTTTTGGCATGCTGCAGCCCCTAAGGCTCGCAATTGAGAATGGTTTACCGGTGCTAGGCACCTGCGCTGGGCTGATATTGTTAGCTCGCGAAATTCTAGACTCGGCCAGCAACCAGGATTCGTTCGGCGGGCTCGACATCAGCGTTCGTCGAAACGCCTTCGGAAACCAGAATGATTCGTTTGAGACC